>DATKMD010000188.1:0-9003 GCA_035542075.1 Thermoanaerobaculaceae bacterium | reverse complement strand
AAGCGCGTCGAGCGCCGCTCCCACCTCGCTCCGCTCGGGCAGGTAGGCCAGCAGCACCACCGCATCGTCGGCGGAGATCCCCGCCAGATGCGTACGCAGGAGGCGTTCCGGGTCGGCGGTCGCCGCCGGCATTGCGGCCTTGGTGCCCGCGAGCGCGGCCCGGGCGCGATCCTTGGCACCGACGACGTCGGGCTCGTCGAACGGGTTCACGCCGATGAGAAGACCGGTAAGGGCGGTGGCCAGCTCGAGCGTCATGAACGCTTCGCCGAGCGAGCCCCGGCGCAGCGTCCACCGCACCACCGGGTTCCCGGCCGCCGCAACGCTTTCCAGAGCCTGATCCAGACCCCCGGTGCCTTCGCCCTCGAACCTCGGCGAGAAGTAAACCGTGCTCCTCCAGGCCGGCAGCGCCCCGCCGCGCCGATGCACCACGACCGGCAGGATGCCGCGGCCGTCCTTTCCGGTGCTCTCGGCTACCAACTGCTCGGTCCACGCCCCGAGGGGTGTGAGCCCGTCGGAAGCCGCCCACGCCAGTTTCCCCCAGCCGTCGCGCGCCGTGCTCGCGAGCAGGAGCGCCAGCTCGACGGCGGCGTGGCCGTCGCCCAGACGCCCGAGCGCCCGGTCGCCGCCGTCAAGCAACTCCTCGGCGGGAAGGCCGAGCCACACCGCCGGAAAGATCCCCACCTCCGACAGGGCCGAGTAGCGGCCGCCCACGTCCACCGGGTGGGGGAGGACGGTCCGGAAGCCCCGGTCCCGCGCCAGGCGTCCGAGCGGCGTGCCTGGCTCTGTCACGGCAAGGAAGCGTCGACCGGCCGCGGCGCCGAGGCCGGCGCGCACGGCTTCCCAGAAGATCTCAAGCAGGGCCGAGGTTTCGGCGGTGGTGCCCGACTTGCTTACGGCCGCGACGGCCGCGCGCTTGGGGTCCAGGGAGTCGAGCAACTCGGACACCCGATCGGGGTCGGTCGTGTCCACCACCACCAGCTCGCGCCCGGACAGGTGGCCGCCGATCTCGCGCAGGACCGCGGGCGCCAGGCTCGAGCCACCCATTCCGAGCAGGTAGAGGGTGTCCGCCCCGTCGGCAGCCAGCCCGGCCGCGAGACGCTCGAGCTCCGAGAGCGTCCCGCGCACGCGCCCGGGCAGGTCGAGCCAGCCCAGGCGCCTTGCCACCACACCTGTGTGGCGGTCGCCCCAGAGCGTCGCATCCCGCGCCGCGATGCGCTCGAAGGCGTGCACCGCTTCGAGGCGCTCCCGGTTCGATTCAAGGCCAGCCTGGAGCGAGGCAGGCGCGGCGGACACGACTGGCGTCGAGCGACGTGCGGCGAATGCCTCCCCCACCCTCGCGACCACGGCCTCGACGCTGTACCCGAGCCCGCGCATGACGTCGGCGAGTGGCGCCGAGGCACCGAACCGGTTCAGGCTGATGATCTCCCCATCGCCGACCCAGCGGTGCCACCCCTGGCCTCGCCCCGCCTCGATCGCGACTCGCAGGGCGTGGACGGGACCGAGCACGCCCCGCCGGTACTCCTCCGGCTGTCGTGCGAAAAGCTCGAGGGAGGGGGCGGAGACCACGCGCGTGGGCACGCCCGCGGCCTCGAGCTTCGCGCGGGAGGCAAGGGCGAGGCTGACCTCCGAGCCGGTCGCGATCAGGACGACCTCCGGCGCGCCGTTCTCCGCCTCGACCCTGACAAACGCGCCCCGCACCACGGCCCCCGCCGGTGGGGAAGGCAGCACGGGAAGCTTCTGGCGGCTGAGGACCAGGGCGGTGGGCCCACCGCGGCGCTCCAGCGCGACGCGCCACGCCTGGACGGTCTCGCGGGCGTCGGCCGGGCGCAGCACCACCATGTTGGGGAACAGGCGCAGCGCCACCAATTGCTCGATCGGCTGGTGGGTCGGGCCGTCCTCCCCCAGACCGATCGAGTCGTGGCTGAACACGTAGGTGATCGGGAGCTTCATCATCGCGGCCAGCCGGAGCGCCGGGCGCATGTAGTCGGAGAACACCAGGAACGTCGAAACGAACGGCCGCACCCCCCCGTGCAGCGCGAGGCCGTTGGCGATCCCGGCCATCGCGTGCTCACGCACGCCAAAGTGCAGGTTTCGGCCGGCGTACGACCCGGGCGCCACCGAAGCCTCGCCCTTCAGCAGGGTGTCGGTGGAGGGCGCGAGGTCTCCCGCTCCGCCCAGCAACTCGGGGACCCGCGGCGCGATCGCGTTGAGCGTGGCGCCCGAGGCCTGGCGGGTCGCGAGTGATGCGTCGTCCGGGAACTCCGGCAGCGCCACGTCCCATTCATCGGGCAGATCGCCTCGGATGCGGCGGTCCCACTCGCTGGCCTCGGCGGGAAGCGCCTTCCGGTAGCCCGCGAGCAGCTTCAGCCACTTCCGGTGGTACCTGCGGCCGGGCTCCGCGAGGGTACGGAAGTGAGCCCGGACCTCGTCCGGGATCAGGAACGGTTCGGCGATCGTCCAGCCGAGGGCCCTTCGCGTCGCCTCAGCCGCTTCCTTGCCGAGCGGCGAGCCGTGCGCCTCCGCGTTGTCCTGCTTCGGGCTTCCGAAACCGATGTGGGTCCGGATGCGGATGAGGGTCGGCCTGTCCTCGGAGCGCGCGGCCTTTCGAAGCGCCAGCCCGATCGCCTCTAGGTCGTTGCCGTCCTCGACGTGCAGGACGCGCCAGCCGTAGGCCGCGAAGCGCTTGCCGATGTCCTCCGAAAACGCGAGCTCGGTCGAGCCCTCGATCGTGATGTGGTTGTCGTCGTAAAGCACGACCAGACGGCCGAGCCGGAGGTGGCCTGCGATCGACGCCGCCTCGTGGGAGATCCCTTCCATCAGGTCACCGTCGCTCGCGATCACCCACGTGCGGTGGTTCACCAGAGGGAAGCCCTCGCGGTTGAAACGAGCGGCGAGGTGGCGCTCCGCGAGCGCCATCCCGACCGCGGCGCCGAACCCCTGCCCGAGCGGCCCGGTGGTGACCTCGACACCGGCCGTGAGGCCGTGCTCCGGGTGGCCGGGCGTCCGTGACGCCCACTGGCGGAACCTCTTGAGCTCCTCCATCGGGAGGTCGTAACCGAAGAGGTGCAGCAGGGCGTACAGCAGGGCCGAGCCGTGGCCTGCCGACAGGACGAACCGGTCCCTGTCGGGCCACGCCGGCTCGAGCGGGTCGTGGCGGAGGAAGCGACTCCAAAGTGCGTATGCCATCGGGGCGGCCCCGAGCGGCAGTCCTGGGTGCCCGGACCGTGCCTGCTCCACCTGGTCGATCGCCAGGACCCGCAGCGCGGTGACCGCACGCCGATCGGCTTCGTCGAACGCCCGCATGTCTTCCCTCCCGCCAGGTCCGGGATTTTCGCGCAAACCCGGGGGTCCGGGCAAGCCGGCACGGTGCTAGAATGCGCAGTCCCGTGCAGGGCAAGGACGAGGACTCTCGAAAAGGAGCGGATCATGAGAGCTTACGTTGCGGTGGTGGTGGCGGCGCTCGCGGCGACCGCATGGGCCCAGCAGGTACCGAAGGCTCCCGAGGCTCCCAAGCTCGGGTTCGCCGTGATCGACGTGAACGTGCTGGTACAGGACTCGGCGGCGGGCAAGGAGGCGATGGGACGCCTCAAGAAGGCGCAGGACGAGAAGATCGCCCAGCGCAAGAAGCTCGCCGACGAAGCCGAGGCGCTGCAGAAGCAGCTCGAGGCCCAGCGGGTGACGCTTGCCGACTCCAAGGTCCAGGACCTCCAGAAGCAGATCGAGGACAAGGGGATCGCGCTGAAGCGGTTCGACGACGACGCCCAGCAGCAGCTGCAGGAATTGCAGAAGAAGGAGCTCGACGGCCTCGAGAAGCAGATCATGCCCATCATTCAGGAAGTGGGCCGTGAGATGAAGCTCCAGATGATCTTCAACAAGTTTCAGTCTGGGCTGGTCTATGCGGACGAGGCCACGGACATTACCGATCTGGTCCTGCGCCGCTTCAACACCAGAGTCACGAAATGACCACGAACCGCCCACGGGCGATTCGTGGTCATCCCGAGCGCAGCGAGGGATCCCGCGAGATGGGACCGGCCGATCCCACTTGCTTGGAAAGCCGCCGTCACCGAGTGCATCCTGAGCCCGCGCGTAGTGCGGGCGAAGGATCCCGCGGCTGAGGAATCGTGGTGGCCAGGACCTTCACTCTCGGGGAGCTCGCCGCCCACTCAGGGGGCCGTGTCGTGGGGGACGCGGAGCGCCGGATCCACGGCGTTCGGACGCTCGAAGCCGCGGGTGAGGAGCACCTTTCCTTCTACCACAACCGCCGGTACCTGCAGGCGGCGCACGAATCCAGGGCCGGGGCCTTGCTCGTCGCGGACGCTGGGGCGTTCCCAGGACGCGATCTGCTGGTGTGCAAAGACCCGTACGCCGCCCTCGGAAAGATCCTGGAAGTGCTACACGCCGCCGGGCGCCCTGCGGCCGGGGTGCACCCGAGCGCGATCGTGGCCGCGTCGTCGCAGATCGGCGAGGGTGCGAGCGTGGCGGGACACGCGGTGATCGGCGAGCGCGTGCGTGTGGGGGCGCGCGCCGTGATCGGCGCGTGCTGCGTGCTCGGTGACGACGTGGAGGTGGGGGAGGACAGTGTGCTCCATCCGAACGTCGTCGTGGAACCGGGTTGCCGGGTGGGGGCGCGCTGCATCCTCCATGCGGGCGTCGTCATCGGTTCGGACGGCTTCGGTTTCGCCACGGTGGAGGGCGTCCATCACAAGATCCCGCAGGTCGGGATCGCGGTTGTCGAGGACGACGTCGAGCTGGGCGCCAACGTGTGCGTCGACCGTGCCACGCTGGGCGAGACGCGCATCGGACGCGGCACGAAGGTGGACAACCTGGTGCAGATCGCGCACAACGTAAGGATAGGCGAGCACTCGCTGCTGGTGGCCCTGGTCGGGATCTCGGGTTCCACCCACCTGGGGCACCACGTGGTGATGGCCGGCCAGTCCGGTGCCGCGGGACACCTCACGATCGGGGACGGCGCGGTTGTGACGGCTAAATGCGGGGTCACGGAGGACGTCCCGGCGGGGGCGATGGTCTCCGGGTGGCCCTCCCGTCCTCACAAGGAATGGCTGCGGGCGATGGCGAACCTCTTCACGCTTGAGGAGTTACGGCGGCGCGTCAGGAGCGTGGAAGACGCGCTGCGGCAACTGGGGGGGAAGGCATGATCGACATTCAGGGGATTCTGGACATCCTCCCGCACCGCTACCCGTTCCTGCTCGTGGACAAGGTGCTGGAGCTGGAGCCCGAACGAATCCTTGCGCTCAAGAACGTCACCTTCAACGAGCCGCACTTCACCGGCCACTTTCCCGGTGCGCCCGTGATGCCCGGCGTGCTGGTGATCGAGGCATTGGCCCAGGCGGGGGGCGTGCTGATGTTCCGCGAAGTCCCCGACCGCCACGAGAAGCTGATCTTCTTCGCGGGCATCGACAACTGCCGGTTCCGCCATCCGGTGGTGCCGGGCGATCAGCTCCTCCTCGAGGTGACGGTCACCAAACGGCGGCAGCGTTTCGCGGTCCTCCACGGCGTGGCACGGGTCGGCGAGAGGGTCGTCGCCGAAGCGGACCTGTCTTCCGCGCTCGTGGACCGGCCCAAGGCGGACGCCTGATGGCGAAGATCCACCCGTCGGCGGTCGTGGATCCGCGCGCCGTTCTCGCGGATGACGTCGAGATCGGTCCGTTCGTCTTCATTGAGGGTGAGATCGAGCTCGCAGGCGGCTGCGTCGTCGGGCCCTTCTGCCACTTCGAGGGAACGGTCAAGGTTGCGGCAGGCAACCGTTTCGTCTCCCACTGCTCGATCGGGGCCCCGCCCCAGGACCTGAAGTACAAAGGGGACCCGACGAGGGTCGAGATCGGCCCGGGCAACCTCTTCCGGGAGTACGTCACGGTCCACCGCGGAACGCCGGGCGGGGGCGGCGTGACCCGAATAGGCGGCCACAGTCTCTACATGATCGGCGCCCACATCGCTCACGACTGCCAGCTCGGGGACAACGTGATCTTCGCCAACAACGGCACGTTGGCCGGCCACGTCCACGTCGGCGCCCACGCGACGGTCGGTGCCCTAAGCGCCATCCACCAGTTCTGCACGGTCGGGGAGTACGGCTTCATCGGGGGTGGGACGATCGCGACCAAGGACGTTCTGCCCTTCATGAAGACCGTGGGAAGCCGGCCGGCCCGCTGCTTCGGCCCCAATACCGTCGGCCTGGAGCGCAAGGGTTTCTCCCCCGAGCGGATCAGTGCGATCAAGGGCGCCTGGCGCCTGCTCCACAACCCGAAGCTCACGACCACCGAGGCTCTTGAGCGTATTGGGGAGGAATTGGGGGACGCGCCCGACGCCATGCGTCTCGTTGAGTTCATCCGCTCCTCAAAGCGCGGCGTCATCCTGGCGAGCGGGTGATCGGCGACATTTGCCGAGGAACAAGGCATCGGCAGCTCTCGTTGCAGGTTGCGTGGCCTTCCCGAGGTCTGAGACACTCCCGGTGATGCGTGCGAGCGTGATCATCCCCTGTCACAACGGCGCGAGAACGGTTGCTGAAGCCGTGCACTCCGCCCTCGCGCAGACCCTCCCTCCGCACGAGGTCATCGTCGTGGACGACGGCTCGACCGACGGTTCGGGCGATGTTGCCCGGCGGGCCGGCGCACGGGTAGTCGAGAGCTCGGCGCGCAGCTCCGGCGGATCACGCAACGTGGGGATCAAGGCGGCCTCGGGCGATGCCCTGGCCTTCCTGGACTGCGACGCGGTGGTATCCGGAAACTGGCTCGAACGGACCGCGACACACTTCGGCCGCGATGCGCGGATCCTGGCGGTCGGCGCACGCATCACGAACGGCAGACCCGACCGATTCGGAGAGCTGGACTACTTCCTCAACCACTCCGAGTGGATGGGTCGGAAGCCCGGCCCGAGGCCGACGTTTCCAACCATGGCCGTGGTCTACCGGCGCGACGCCGTGGCCAAGGTGCGCTTCCCCGAGGCAAGCTACGGGGAGGACACGACGTTCGCCCGCACGGTACTGGCCGACCACGGCGTCGTCTGGTTCGACCCGGAGATCACCATCACCCACTATCACGAGCGCCTGGATTGGGCGAGCTTCTGGGACAAGCAGGTGAACAACGGGCGCTCCCTCTACTGGACGAGAGTCCGCCTCGACCGGCCGGGCCGCATCCTGGTCCGTTTCCCGGTCCTGCTCTTCCTGTTCCCCCACCTTTGGCTCGTGCTCGCCCGCATGCTTCGGGCGGGACAGGGCGGCAGGGCCGTGGCGCTCTTCCCTTGGCTCGTGGCGGGGGAAATCGCCCGAATCCGCGGGTTCCTCGATGCCCGCCGGGACGCCCGAAGGAGATCCTCGTGAGCAGCTCCCGGGTCCGGCAGGGGGCGGCGCTGCTGCGCGACTGGGTGACGCCTGGCCGTGCGATCGCGCAGTGGACGCACTTCGTGACCTCGACGTGCAACGCCCGCTGCAAGCACTGCTTCTACCCGATCAACCAACGCAAGAACGAGCTGACGCTCGACGAGATCACCCGTCTCCTGAAGACGATGCCGCCGATCCGCCTGCTGCTGATCTCAGGGGGTGAGCCGTTCCTGCGGCGTGACCTTCCAGACGTCGTGCGCGCGTACTTCGAGAGGTGCGGGTTTTTCTCCGCCTCGATCCCGACCAACGGGTTCAACGCGAAGCTGATCGCTCAGAGCGTGGAGAAGATCTGCTCGATCTCGCCGGATCTACACCTCGGCGTGGCGGTCTCGATCGACGGTTTTGCGGAGTTTCACGACACGATGAGGGCGGTGCCAGGGATCCACGGCAAGGCTCTCGAGACCCTCGAGGCCATGGTAGAGCTCTCACGCCGATTCCCGAACCTCACGGCGAGCGTGAACACCGTGTTCATGAGGGACAACCAAGGGGAGGTCGAGGCGTTCTGCGACTTCATCCACGAGCGTTACCGCCCCACCTACCACGCGCTGGTGCTGATCCGCGGCGAGGCCTACGACCCGAAGCTCAAGGAGAACCTCGACGTGGACCTCTACGTGAGGATCTCTGAGAGGCTCGACCGACTTTACCCGCCCGCGGAGGCGGCCTCAGGCTGGCGCGGCGTGCGTGCACGGGCACGGCAGGAGATCAACCGGCGGCGGTACGAGTACATCGCGCGCCAGGCGAAGGGCGGCCCATTCGAGCGCTTCTGCCTCGCCGGGGAGCGCGAGTACGTTATGACCGAGACGGGGGACATCTACGGGTGCGAGCTGATTTCACACAAGCTCGGAAACGTGCGCGACGCGAACTACGACTTCGGCGTGATCCGAGAGGGCGAGGAGGCGGCGCGCTTCGTGCGCGAGAAGCACAAGCGGCTGTGCCGCTGCACGCACGAGTGCAACACCCGGACGTTGATCCTCTTCGACCGCAAGAACGCCCTCCCGGTGCTGGGCGCCATGCTGGGCGTCACGAAACAGAAGTAGGGGAGGCGGGCCGTGCTCGCCGGCGCACACCCGCGCAAACGCGTGGGCTCATCAAGGCCAACCCTTTGACACCTCTCTCATGGCCTGCTCGTGAGCTTGGAAGGAATGATCCTCGCCGGGCTTGCCGAGGTACTGCTGAAACCAGGCCAGGGCTTCGGGATAGCCTGCGTGATGTGCCGAGAGACCGTGATCGTCGCCCGGGTACGTGATCAGCTTGACGGTCTTCCCGGCCGCGGAAAGCAAATCCGCGAGCTGCTGTGATTGCTCCACGGGCACACTACCATCGTCCTCGCCGTGCAGGATCAACAGCGGCGCATTGATCAGGTCCGGCCAGAACACCGCTGAGCGCTCCCGATACGCTTCGGGAGCCTCATTGGGCCCTTTCCCGATGAGTGCTGGAAGCACCAGCATCATCCCCGGCTTCTCCCACATGGTCCTGGTCACGTCAGCCATACCACCAACCGTGGCTGCGACCTTGATGTCATGGGTGCCACCCAGACTCTCTCGTTTGAGAGCCAGGTACGTCATCATGCCGCCCCGCGATCCCCCCATCATCCCAATCCTCTTGGGATC
>DATKMD010000187.1:0-5516 GCA_035542075.1 Thermoanaerobaculaceae bacterium | reverse complement strand
GGCTGCACTGTTCAATCGTGCGGCACGTCTTGGACACGAATGGACGGTCGCCCGTTGAGGCCTGGAAGGTCAGGCAGCACCTCCTGATGCACGTGACTTCGGCGGTCGAACCCGACGAGCCGCCCGACCTCACCCAGCAGGAGAAGAGGGCTTTCCGGCAGCTCGCAGCTCGCGCGAATGCCGAGCCATGGATGGCCAAGGTCCTGATGAGGCCGGACCTAGAGCTGGTGCGGTTGGACTGGTGGCCGCTCGAGGCACTTGACCCGAGAGAGTGACAGGTGGCTGAACGCCGGCGTTCAGAGTGAGAGGCACGCGGGAGGAGCGGTGCGCCCGAAGGCAGGCAATGGCGAGGTCGAATCGGGATTGCACAGACAGGAGCAGGACCCCCTTTGCCTCTTGACACGGCGGCTTCTATTGGCGGTCAGGCGTCAGGTCCCATTCGCCACTAGCCACTCCATTGCATCTTCGAAGGAGGTGAATGCCTCGATTCGGAGGCCCCGGTTTTGGGCACAGAGTGCGAAGAACGCCGCGGTGTCAAAGTCTTTGAGGGGGCAAAGAACGGCCGTCCTTCGAGGAGTCGGCTTCGGGAGGTTGCTGAGTTCGGCAGCCAGATACCAAACCTCTGTTGCCGACAACCGTACGTGCGCTCTTCGGGTGTCTAGAACCATGTCGTACTGGGTTGGCGGAGCTGAGGCTGATGCACACTCGACTAGCATTCTCTTCGTCTCGCCAGAATCGATTTGTCCCTCTGCGGTTACCTTGACGAACTCGTGCGCGTGGACAATTCTGATATCGGTTGGCATGAAGGCCTCCTTCTACGCATGCTGACGCCTAACACCGAACTCCCGGGGCAAGCCGGGTAGCCTGAACCGATTTGGCATGGCAGGATGATGAACCGGGGCACGGCCAACAGGCAAGCGGACCCGCTGGCGTGTCTGATTCAGGCGGCTGTTGCGCCAGGCTGGGGACGTTTCAGGAGGTTAGAGCTCCGCGAAGCGATCGAGCGCGGGAACGGGGCGAAGCCATCGACCAGGGGTCGCTCCGGTACGTTTCGCAGGTCAACCAGGAGCGGTCGAGGCTGAAGGAGTGTCGGGAGTCGTTCGCGTTGCTCCAACGTCAGAGCAGGGCGCTGAAGGTCGACATCGGCCTGATCCAGGACGCGCTTGAGCACCTCGAGGGTCTCCTCGCGACCGACATCGATCCCGCTCGCGAGTTCCCCGCCGGCATGATCACCAGCATCCTCGTGCGGCCGGTTCCTGCAACGAAAGAGCACTCACGCGGCATCCACTGCCCCTTGTGCGGCCTGCCAATCAAACGCCTCACACCTCAACACGCAGCCAAGCACGGCCTCTCTATCGAGGAGATGGGCACAGCACCTCCGGAGTTCGGCGTGACCCAACCCGTTGAGGCCCGTATCAAGCTGAATATGAAGGACTTCCTCCCGAAGGAGGAGGTCGTCTATTCCTTGGTTGCGGGGGCCCACAACCTCGGAATATGCGGCCACGCCACCTTCACTATCACACTTTCACGACGATCGTGACCCCCTGAGGTCGCGCCCCGTGCGGGGCCATTAGGGCCTGGGCACACCAGGTGGAGCGACACCGCCGGCAGAGCTTCGATCGGCACGCAGCCCCTCGTGGCTGGCCAGCCGCAAGAGCTCGTCCAGCTTGGCCTCAGCCTCGGCCCGGCCGACCTCGGGCGTCTCGCCCGCGACCTCCTGCGTCCACCCCGTGAGCCCGCAGCGCCTCCATCTCGATCAGCAGGCGCGCACGATCGCCTGCCCGCACACGCGCGGCCGAGCCGCTCGTGGCGTCGACCGCGCAGCACCATCCCCGCCGGTCGATCCTGACGAGTTCCTCGCCCGTGTTCTCATGCACATCCCCGAGCCACGCCTCCACGCGATCCGCGACGACCGTGCATCCTCCAGCGTCGTGCGGACGCGTCAGCGGCGTGCGCAGGCGGCCACCGGCGCCGGCCCCCCAAGAGTGGAGTCGGCGGGCGCCGTTGATCCGGATCTCCGAGCGCTCCGCTACCGCCGGGCCGAGCTCATTCGCTGGATCCACGAGGTGGACCCTGTGGCCTGCCCGCGTTGCGGCGGGGAGATGCGAGTCATCGCGCTCATCACCGATCCCAAGGTCATCCACACGATCCCGTCCCACCTCGCCATCAAGGGCACCGACGGGCACAGCTCGCCGGAGGCTCCCCAAAGCCACCGGCCCGCGGCGTGAGGCACGGCCTCGCCACCGCCGGCGGCCCCCGGGTCGCCGCCCGTCGCCTTCACTGCGGGCACGGGGCAGGCGCGACGGCGAGAGCCTTGCCCGGCAGGCCCGCCGGCCAAGGCTCCCGCTTCCCCACTCGCGCCTATCAACCGGCCCGGCCACCTCGCCAAACCTGTATCGCCGGAATCCGCCCCTCCCCGGCCCTTCACTGAGTCTTCCAGGCGCCTACCATGCGCCCAAGGGGAGAAAAGGAATCCCCGTCCCTACGTGCGGGCGATCCAGCGCGCGAGCAACCACACGGCCACGACGCCGCACGCGACCGGGAGGAGGCGCTGCACGCTCTCTCCGATCCGGTCGGCGCCCAAGGTGCGAGCGAGGCTCCCCTGCGCCACGACCTATCCAAGGGTCTCGTCGAGCCACATCGAGAAACCACCCAGGTTGAAGAGGCGGGCCGCGGCCGCGAGGGCGATGCTGCAGAGTTGGGCCCCGCGCGGTTGCTCGCACGGGCGTGTCTGGGGAAACGGGTGGGCGGCGTCGGTGGCGGTCGTGCGGAATGCGACCGATTCCTCCATTGCGAGAGTGTAGCGTTCGCGAGGCAACGCGGCCCCGGAAACCGGGGCCGTCACGGCCGACAGGACGATGGGGACCGATACCGAAGCGCGGCGCTGGCAGACAATCGCACCCGGAACCATGCACAGTTCGGAGTGTGAGACCCGTGAACAACCAGGGCGTGGCGCCTCCTAGATATGGAAGGTCGCCAACGTGGAGCCGAGCTGGGGCCGCTTGGCGCTCCAGGTTCGTGGGGTAGCATCTCTGGAGGAATGATGCACAACAACGTTGTCGCCGAGGCCCTCGCAGTCGCCGCACTCTTCGTCGGGGTCGCAGACGGATTGTGTCAGTGCGCGGCCCCGTCGCCGACGCCGACACCCACGCCGGCGCCCGCCCTATCGAGCCGCACGCCGACGCACATGCCCTGCCGGCAGGCTCGGCTGGCTCGAGAGCGATTGCTCGATGCCACACACCGGGAGTTGTACGAGACGCTTTGTGGGGCGTCGCTTTGGCTCGACGGACGGTTCGGTGAGTATGGCAGCCTGGAGGCTGCCGAGCAGGTGAATGGGCATGCCGACGTCTCGGTGCTGCGGTCGAACCTCGAGGGGACGAAGGTCAAGACGGGACTCGACGTGAAGGTGACCCTTCCGCAGATGGAGCACAGGTTCCATGCGTTCCTGGGGCGGATCGACCCGAAGGACTACGTCCAGGATCGGCAGGAGGGGTTCGGGCTGCGCTCGCAGTTCGTCAGCCTCGAGACCTAGGAAAAGTGGCTCGGAGGCCTCGGGTACTCGCTGCCGGGTGCAACCGGGGAGCACCTGAGCTTTCGCGCCGGCGTGGCCGGGGGGATCCACCCCTCGGTGTTCGCGCAGGCGGCGTTCCTCCGGAACACCTACGCTGGCGAGGCGAGGGCGTTGCGACTGCGCACGGTGGGCTTCTGGCGCAGCCACGATGGCTTCGGCGTGACCTCGAGCGGGGATTGGGACCACGTTCTCGGCAAGACGCTCCTGCTGCGGTGGGGCACGATCGGGACAGTCTCGGAAGTGTTGCGCGGGCTCGACTGGCGCAGCGAGCTCGTGCTCTACCAGAACCTCGAGCGGACGCGCGCTATGGCGTACGAGGTGTTCGTCCGCGGCGTCACGCGGACGACCGCACTCACCGAGTACGGCGGCCGGCTGATCTACCGCCAGAGTGTCCTCCGGTCCTGGTTCTACCTGGACTCGCTCCTGGGGTACAGCTGGCTGCGCCTGAACCCGGGAGAGCCCCTGCAGGGCACGACCTCGGTGGGTCTCGGCAGCGAGATCTGGTTCGGCCCGGGGACGTAGTGGTCGGAGCGCCCCGCCCGGCTTCCGATGGTACCGTAGTCCCACGGCATCCACATGGCGCGGGCACGAGGTCTAGCAGGGCATCGCCGAGCCCAAGATCATCCACATGATCCTGTCCCACCTCGCCGTCAAGGGCACCGACGGGCGCAGCCCGCCAGAGGCTCCCCACAACCACCAGCCCGCGGCGTGAGGCACGGCCTCGCCACCGCCAACGGGCCCCCAGTCCCCGCGGGCCACCTTGACCCACCCCGGAAGACTGTGCCAACGGTAGGTTGAGGATCGGGACCTCGGAGGACCTCCGGTGCGGTCTGGCCAGCACTTCGCGCTGCCATCTGACGGAGCGGAGCGCGGCCAGGTGGCCAAGAAATGACCGCTTCGGTATGAGCGGGATGAAAAAAGCCAAACCGCTCGACAAGGTGAGGCTGGTCAAAGTGCCTCTCACCGGCGAGACCACCTAGGGTGATACTCGCGGGGTTGGCCTAGAATTCACATCATGGTTCCCTACGACCTCAGCCGGTTGAGCTCCGAAGAGCGCTACCGGCTGCTCCTTTCCGTCTCCCAGGCGGCCAATGAGAGCCTGGAGCTCACCGGCGTGCTCGCTCGGGTGGCGACGGCACTCGAGGGATTCGTTGACATCGACGGCATCGGTCTGGCGCAGGTGAGTGAGGGACAGGTTATTACCCACGCGTTGTACGCCAAGGGGGCGCCGCGGCTAGAGACGGATCCGCTCGCCGACCCGGGCGCTCATCCCCTGGCCCGGTCGGCCGCAGAGCTGAGCTTGCCACCCGCCGTCGAGCCCATTCCCCTGGCCGGCACGGCCGTCGAGCACGTGGGGGCAACCCGCCGGCCCTATGTCTGCCAGGACCTGCCCAAGGAGCAACGCTTCGCCGGCGACGCCCGTCTCGTGGAGTTCGGCTTGCGCTCCGGCGTATGGGTGCCGCTTGTGGTGCGCGATCGGTTCATCGGCTGTCTCGTTTTCGGGTGCGCGGTTCCCGGGGCCTTCGGCGAGGAGGAGGTGGACCTGCTGATGACGGTGTCCCGCCCGGTCGCCGCTGCAGTGGCCAACGCTCTGGCGTTCGCCGAGATCGCGCGACTCACGAATCGGCTGCAGAAGGAGAAGCTGCTGCTGCGCGAGGAGCTCGACGAGCGCAACTTCCAGGACGAGATCGTCGGCGGCTCGCGCTCGCTGCGCAGGCTGCTGGCGCAGGTCGACAAGGTGGCGGCTACCGACACCACGGTGCTGATCTCGGGCGAGACGGGGACCGGAAAGGAGCTGGTGGCGCGGGCGCTCCACCGCCGTTCGCCTCGCGCCGATCACGCATTCGTGGCGGTCAACTGCGCGGCGCTGCCGGGCAACCTCATCGCCTCGGAGCTCTTCGGCCACGAGAAGGGGGCGTTCACCGGCGCCGTGACGCGCCGCCTC
>DATKMD010000186.1:0-2885 GCA_035542075.1 Thermoanaerobaculaceae bacterium | reverse complement strand
CCCTCACGGGCTTCAGTGGATGTTCGGCTTGTAGTAGGGGTCGGATGCCTGCTGGCCGACGACGTAGCAGAGCCCGTTTGCATTCAGGTGCATCTGCGATTGCGCGCTGAACGCCATGAAGTTGGCGATGCCGGGCAGGTTACTCGCCGGCACGCCGTTCGTGTTCAAGGTCACCTGGGCGGGGTTGCTCTGATCGCTCTGGGAGTATCCCGGCGCGTTCTGGCAGAGACCGCGATCCGGGATGGGAGTCACCCCGTCCGAGAACGTCGTTGCGAGCGGTTTCGTCGCGAGCGTTCGCAGATCGAGTGGGCTCGCGGCCGTGGTGTTCGCGGGGGCCCAGGCAGCAATGGGGTCGAAGCGCAGGGGCGCCCCCTCCTGCTTCAGGATGTCCCAAAATGCGTGGTCGACGTGGAGGGTGATCTGGGCGATCACGGCGCCGGTATCGGTCGGTTGGACCCCCCAGTTGGCCTGGACGTTCTCCTCCGAGCCGAAGTCGGGGTTTGCGCAGTTGATCATGCTGCCGGCGTCGTTCCAGCCGAACACGAAGTGGATCGATGTCGGAAAAGCGGAGAAGAGCGCCTGGACCTTCCCAGAGGGATCTCCCTGCGGGTAGGTAGTCCAGTTGCACGTCCCTACGTACGTTGCCGTCCCGCGGTATAGCTTGGACCAGCCGTTCTGGACCATGAGGTCGTAGTCGGCGAACTGATCTGGCGTGAGGTTGATCTGCGTCGCCGGGTAGGCAGCCTTCATGACGTCGTAGCTGAACGAGTAGCGGCTCGTCGTCGAGAACTGCTGCCCGTTGTCCTGGGAGTTCCACACGAAGATGGCGCCGGCCGGCTCCACTCCATCCTTGCCCACGAAACCCGAGGGCTTGTGCATGTCGACGACGAAGGGGCCGGCCATCGTGGCGACCGGGCCATTCACCTGGCTCTGAACTGGAAACTCAGTCGCTCCGGGCGCCACCCGGACGTTCCCGAGGACCACCAAGATCTCGTCGAATGAGACGTTCCACCCGTCCACGAACACGGGATCGCCCTGGTTCACGGGCTGGAAGGGAAGGCCGGCCACGCCCAGGGTCTCGCCTGAGAAGGTGACCTGGATCGAGCGCGGCGTGTTCGTGCTCTGGCTGAAGGTCGGAGCGCAGGTGGCGTTGAGGGCCTGACCGGCGCCGCCAGGACAGACGAGTCCCTGGGTGCTGTGGCTACTCCCCCCGCTTCCGCAAGCGGCGTGCGTGAGGGCAAGGACAGAAGCGACCCCGAGCATCCTGATCTTTTCACGTTTCATGTTCGATGCCTCCAAAGCGATAAGGCGAAGACAAAACCTCACGGGACCCGGACCCAGCGGGCGCGAGACACGGCCGTTCGGACTGTTTCAGCGGGCGCTACGACGCGCGGTGACCCTGAGTGAATCCGATGATCACCGCCCGGCGTCCTGCTGGACGCGGCCAGTGAAATCGCGCAACGTCAAGCGAGACTACGTGGGGGGAGACTGCTTGGGGGCAACCCGGTGGAGCGCCACACGAGCGCCGGGCGTTGCCGCCGTCGCCAGATCGATGACGGTGCTGGGCAGGAGCGGCGAGAGGGAGCCTTGGGCACTCGCCCGAAGGCCGAGGAGGTTCTTCCGTGTGGCGACGACGACGCAATGCTCGTGGCCGTGGTGTTCGTCATGCCTCTCGAGAGCACCGACCGCCGGGCGAGGCGGCGATCCGTATCGAATGGGCGCCGCGTGTTGGTGGTCACCACCGTCTTCGACGTGGACTAGTTCGCCGTCCACCGGGCAGACAGAGTGGCGGACGAGCAGGAGGTGCGCCGAACCCGCCACTTGGCCAGCGGCCAGCACCGCGGCGAGGGCGCAAGTCGCGGCGTTCCCCGTCCGTCTTGGCGGTTGGCGCAAAGACACGATTGTCACCTCTTAGCGTCGATCGACCGACCGGGCAAGTCCTGCTCGAGCATCAGGCGGGGCGAGCCAGTTTGCGGATACCTCTGGCCGGCCGGTCGGCGACCCCCTCGGGGTGGGTCGCCGAGCCGGCGAGCGCCGGCTCAACCGCGAAGGGTGGCCTGGTCGCTCCACTGGAACGGGACCGCCGCTCGAGCCGGTCGGGTGTTGAGTGGTAATACGCAAAGATGTATATTAGGGGACCGAAAGGACCCACTCAATGTCACGCGCGAAGATCCCGAAGGAAGGAGCGGCTGGCCGGGTTGCGTCGCCGGCGAGCTCGGCAGAGGAGCCTACGAGCAGCGAGAAGGTCATGCAGACGTTCCGCATGCCGCTCGACGTCGTCTATGCCTTCAAGGCCGAGGCTGCAGCTCGGGGCCTCGACGCGACAGCCCACGTCGTGAGGGTCATGGACGGGTTCCACCGCTACTACCGGCTGCCCCGCGCCGTCGTCGAGACGCTCGAGGAGGACCGACGCGAGCTCGGCATGGACAGGTCCGAGTACTTCCAGCACGTGCTCTACCGGCGCAGCGAGGCCGTCCAGGCGCGGGGTCCCGGTTTCGACCAGCCGGGAAGAGGGAAGCCCAGGAAGTAGGGATCGGAGCGCACGATGGGACGGAAGAGGGGCCTCGTCCTCACGAAGAACGACCCGCAGCTGCTCGCCATCCTCGGCATGGCTCGCTACCTGTCGACGACGCAGGTGCACCGTCTGGGGCTCGTCGGAGCGACGCCAAGCACCCACTACAAGAACGTCTGCCGGCGTCTCCGAAGGCTCGCGGAGGGCGGTCTCGTGCGACGGCTCGCGGCCAGGAAATGGGGTGGCGCGGATCTGGCCGTGTGGACGCTCACGCCGGACGGGCTGGCCGTCGCGGGATCCGTGTGTCCGTTCCTGCGGGCGCTTTCGCAGAAGGACGTGTCGACCCACTTCCTCGAGCACACGACCTTGCTGA
>DATKMD010000185.1:0-22278 GCA_035542075.1 Thermoanaerobaculaceae bacterium | reverse complement strand
CCCGCGCTTGCGCGCGATCTCCGCGAGCATAGCCGTGTGGTTGATGTCGGAGTACGTGACGCTGACCCCGAGTTTGATGTCGCCCCGGCTCCCCCACCGTCCGGGGCCGATCAGGATGAACTGCCGCTTCGGCAGCACCGCGTTGAGCCGGCTCACGGCGCGTCCGACTTCGTGCAGGTCGTCGACGCTCTCCAGTTCGTTGTAGCGGTCCGGGTCCACGTACACGACGTGCGTGATATCGGGCATGCGCCCGTTGGAGACGTACCGATTCGCGGAGAAAAGGATGTCCGGCTCCGAAAGATCGCGTGGGATCACGGCCGAGATATTCTCGCGGGCGAAGCTCTGCGGACGGCACTGCAGCAGGAAGAAGTCGCTCCCGTCGGAGGCGAACTCCATGTCCACGGGGTGCCCCAGCTTCTCCTCCAGGACGCGAAGCATCGAGGAAATCCTCCTCACCAAAGGTGTGTCCGAGATCAGCCCCTCGAACGTCACCACCGGCTCCCCCTGCTCCAGGTCGAGGTATGCACCCACCGGCTTGACGATTTGCGAGTCGTGCTTGAACGAGACGATGCGGTGGACCTCCGGGTACTTGCCAGCACACTCTGCGAGCAGAGTCTTGATGCGCAACGTCCTGAGGCTGCGGGACTCCAGGTCGACCACATCGATCTGCTGCGGCGAATAGCGCACAACCTCGTCGGGCGTGACGTTGACCCGAAGCTTGGGTTGGCCCGGCGCCACCAGGATCGGGTAGTCCTCCTGGACGCGGTCCACGGCGCGGGTGCCGAGTCCCGGAACCATGCGGATCAAGCCGTCCTCCCGTTTGACCCGCGGCGACCATCGAAACTCGTTGCGCGACAGGGCGACGCCAGCGAAGGCGGGGAAGTAGTAGCGACACACCTCCCTACCGACCACCTCCTGGATCATGATCCCCATTTCCTCCTGGAAGTCGAGCAGGCCGCACTCGGCGCGGTACTGAATGGGGTCGGGGCCGTGAATCGAGGCGTAGACCTCTGCGATCGCGTCCTTGAGCGCGATGAGCCGCTCACGTTTCGTCCCCTGGTTGGCCAGGAAGAGGCTCTTGTACTTGCCCGAGAAAGCCGCACCGAGCCGGTCCTCGAGCAGGCTGGAGGAGCGCACGATGATCGGGGTGTCGTGCAACTCGTCCAGAACCAGCGAGAGTCCCTTGACCAGTTCGGGAGGAAACTCCGAGTTCTTGAACACCTGGACGAGGTGCGGGTACTCGAGGCGCACCTGGTCGATCTCCTTGTACTTCTGCTCGTACACCTCCTCGATGTTGTTGTGGCGGACGAAGCCCCGCACCGCATCGGATGCCACGTAGAAGGCGCGCGGAAGCCGGATCTCGCCGATCTCGGGATTGTCCGCAGCCGCCTTCCTCAGAATCTGCTCCGCCAGGAAGACACCCGCCAGCTTGCCGCCCATCATCCCGCGGCTCCCCGGCAGGCAAATCAGCCGCTCGAGCAGCCCAAGGATGTCCTCCAGGTCGACGAACTCCTTCGCGACCTTGATGTATGAGGGCTCGCGCGACAGGAAGCGGCGGATCAGCGAGACCCGCACGATGTTGAGCGTGGGCGGCAACAGCCCCGCCCCCTCCGGCACGAGGTGCAGGTACCGCCGGATGGCGCTGGCCACCTCCTCCGGCGACGCTTGCATGTTGGCCACCGTCTGCACCAGGAACGCCGACCGGTCCTCGTGGATCCAGCGCTCGATGCGGTCCAGGATCTCGCGCCCCGACAGACACCTCTGAGCAACCGCGAAGACCTCGTCCGCGAGCTGAAGGGAGTCGCCGAGGGGGACCCGTTGGCTGGGCTCGTTGACCTCACCGAGCACGCTCTCCTCCGCCCGGCGGTCCTGGCCGAACCCCAGGAGCAGGGTCTGAGCCTGCGAGATGCCGCTCCACGCGAGGTGGGTGGCCATCTTCCGGGAGATCCGCACGAAGAGGTCCTGGTCGGTGCGCCGCAGCAGATTGACGACGACCCTCCACTCCTCCGGCCGCTTCTCCGCAAGCGACTCGCGGACGTGCCGCCACTCCTCGACCACGCCACGCAGCTGCTTGTGAAGGATGAAATGGCCAATCCGCTCCGCGATGGTCTGAATCAGCCTGCCTTCCTCTTTGAGGAAGGGGCCCTCGTCAGCCTGCGGCATCTCCCGCGTGTAGTAGACGTTGATCCGGCCCACCTTTTTGTCCTGCACGATGATGTCAGCACCCTGCTTCCACGGGGTCTCGGCAAACCCCTCGCGGCCGAACCGTCGGCCCTCGTACTCGATGACCGCCACGCAGAGGTCCGGGTATTGCCAGCCGGGAGGAATGGCCTCGATGATCCCGGCGAAGACCTCCTCGAGCGGCCTGTCCGCATCGTCGAGAAGCTCCTCGACGTCGTAGAGGCAGCCGAGTTCCTTCGCCCGCTCCTGGAGCGCCCAGAGCAGCCTCTCGTTGGCCTTGTCCTGGTCAGTCATGATGAACGATCACCCCCCGGCCGGTTCGCCCGTCCACTCGGATGTACAGAGGCGCGACCAGTCTCACGTGGCGCAGGTGCTGCGTTTCGGCCGTGGCCGGCTGCGAATCCAGCCAGGACCAGCCGATCCGACGGCTCTCCTCCGCATCGAGGGAGAAGTAGAGGACCGAGAAGCTCGTCAGGTTGTGAAAGAAGTGCGAGCCCTGCGAGAGGTCGGCGCCCAGGCCCGCGGTCGAGGCCTCCACAATGGCGCGTGCACCGCAAATCTGCGCCCACTCCACAGGCACACCGCCCCACCGGTCGGACGTCCCCCACCGGCCGAAACCCATGAGCAGGTATGGCCTGCCCTCACGCAGGAGCTCGTCGTTGATGCCCTCCAACTCACCGGCGATCGCGGGCGTCGCGGCGACCTCGAAGCTCGCCGGCTTGACGTAGACCACGTCGAGGACCGAGTCGTCCGACCCGTTGCCGAGCACGTGGCGCGAGGCGGCCAGCACCCCAGGCCCTTCCATTTGGTTCTCGTCGACCATGACGGCCTCGTGCCCCACGACGAGCGGCCGCACCTGAAGGAACCCCAGCCTGGCCCGGCCGTCGGGGTTGATGGTGAGGGCAAACTCGATCTCCACCGGCTCCCCAACCGCACCTTCGCACACCGAGAGGAGCTGTTGGATCGTGTCGTTGAGAGCGACCTGGTTGTACGACAGGATCGGCGCGAAGTTGAGGAGACGCGGCCCCTTCACGCCGGCGCCGGCGGTGATTCGTTGGGCCTGGGGGTCGTAGGTTGAGGCGACAAATCGCAGCGTGTCGTCGCCTTCGGCGTCGGCGAGGGAGCAATGCACCAGGTGCTCGGTCTCCTTGCCCGGGTCGTAAGGCGCCTGCCCCATGTTGACCGCCCAGAACTCGCGCTGGGTCGCGTCCAGCAGATCGCCGATCGAGTTGTACGGCGGCGGCGCCTTCGGGTAGGCCGGCGAGTAGTTCCAGCACGGCTCGCCGTCCACGATCGTCTTGCCGAGGCCGAGTGCGAGCGAGGCCACCCCGTCCTCCGGCCTTGCGTTGCCCGACGGGTAGTAGTTGTACGAACGGGCCACGCCGGAGACGTTCGGATAGAAGCGCTCTCCGTGGCGGGCGCCGACCACCTCCTGGACGATGACCGCCATCTTCTCGTCCCCGACCGCCCCGCGCACGGTCTTCAGGTAGCCCTTGGCCTCCCGGAAGTACGTCGAGGCCCACACGAGCTTGACCGCCTCGACCAGGCGCCGGAAGCGGGAATCGACGTCGAGCTGGTTGTTGGGCGTCATTTTGGTCGCGTAGACGCCGGCGAACGGACGCTGCAGGGCGTCTTCCAGCAGGCTCGACGAGCGCACGGCCAGCGGCGAGTGGACCGCCGCAATCAGCGCGCGCAGATCTCCGGAGAGCTGGGTGGGCAGGTCAGCCTGCAGGAAGCGATGGCAGAGACGGTCATCGGGCAGGTCCGAGGTGGCGTCCTCGTGAAGCCCGTTGAGGTTCATGAAAGCGTCGAAGTGCTCGGTCGTGATCACCGCAAGCTGCGGGATGGCGACCCCAACCTCGCTCTCCCGCTCGAACCGCTGTGCGAGCGTGGGCAGGATGAAGGCGAGCCCTTGCGCCTTTCCGCCCAGTTCGCCGTCCCCGATGGCGGTGAACGGCGTCTCGACGTTGAAGAAGTCGCGGTCGAACCGCGCCACGCTCCCTGCCGTCGCCTTCATGCGTCAGCCCCGGGTCTGGATTTCTGGGCGCATTCCCTGACCCCTGTCCCCTGTCCCCTGTCCCCTCTCCTCACAGCCACCCCCGTGCCCTGCACGCCCCAGCCACCCGCGAGACCGCGATGATGTAGGCGGCGTCCCGCATCGGGAGGATCTTCTTCCGGGCAAGGTCGCTCACCGCGATGTAGGCGGAGGTCATCTTCACGTCGAGCTTGCCCAGCACCTCGTCGCGCTCCCAGAAGTAATTCATGTTCGACTGCACCTGCTCGAAGTACGAGCAGGTCACCCCCCCGGCGCCGGAAAGCAGGTCGGGGATCACCTTGACCCCAAGGCCCGCTAGCGCCTGCTCGGCTTCGGGCCGGGTTGGCCCGTTCGCTCCTTCGGCGACCACCCGAACACGCTGACTCACCGCGCCCACGTTCTCCGCCGTGATCTGGTTCTCGAGCGCCGCGGGAACGAGAACGTCCACGTCCTGCTCGAGCCAGGCGTTGCCGGGCAGCACCTCGTAGCCGAGGCGAGTCGCCTCCTCCCGGTCGATGCTCCCAAAACCGTCGGTGATTCCCAGCAGCTCCTCGACCCGCACCCCGTCCTCCCTGCGGACGGTGAACGGCTTGCGCTCTCTCCTGTCCAGCGCCGCGACCGCGAGCACCTTCACGCCAAGGTCCGCGCAGAGCTTGGCGGCGTGCTGCCCGACGTTTCCGAAACCCTGCACGCTCGCGACCGCGTTGGACGGTTTGATTCCGATCTCCTTCAAAGCCTCGCGCACGCAGATCACGGCGCCGAACCCCTGCGCCTCCTTGCGCCCCAGCGAGCCCCCCATGCCCACCGGCTTGCCCGTGAGCGCGCCCAGGGCGTGCCTCCCGTTGATCGCCTCGTACTCGTCCAGCATCCACAGCATCTGCTGCGGGCCGGCCATGATGTCCGGCTCCGGGACGTCGACGTCGGGCCCGAGATCGCGTGCTGCAAAACGCATGAAGCGACGGCAGAGCTGCTCCAGTTCGGCCGGGCTCAGGTTATGCGGGTCCACGACCACACCACCGGCGCTCCCACCGAGGGGAATGTCCACGACGGCCGTCTTCCACGTCATCCACATGGCGAGAGCGCGGATCACGTCCAGGGTGCCGGCCGGGTGGAAGCGCAGCCCGCCTTTGCCGGGGCCGCGCGCGTCGTTGTGAAGCACGCGAAACCCCCTGTAGATGTGCACCCCTCCGTCGTCCATGCGGAGCGGGATCGAGAACACCACTTCCCGCATCGGCTCCCGCAGGAACTCACGGATGGCGCTGTCGAGTCCGAGCTGCTCAGCAGCCCGGTCGTATTGAGACTGGGCCATCGCAAAGGGGTTGAAGGGATTCGTCGACATGGCGATTCTCCTGCTCCGACCGACCTCAAAGCTCAGTCTCATCTGGCCTTAGGGTGATGTCAAGCAACGGCGATTGCGGCACGGCGAGGTGCGAGAAACACCAGCGCCGAAGCGGATGGGCGACCCACCGCTTGAGCGATCGCCCGGCGCTGCCAATGGCGATTCGCCTGGCTACCCGCGAAGAACGATGAGCCCGCGGCGGGACGAGCCATCGACAACAACTTCCAGCGGGCGGTCCAGCCGAATGTGCCTGACCCTGCCGGCCAGCTCCTCGTTCTCTGCGGGATAAGCTGCGAGCCACTGCCAGTTGACGCTCCCGCCATCCTGCAGCCGGTGCACGGGGAGGAAGGGGATGCCGAACGACGTCAGGTTGTGGAAGAAGTGGGATCCCTGTGAGGGCTCCACATCGAGGTCCGTGAAATCGGTCTCGACGATCGCAGCGGCAGCCGAAATCTGGGCCCAGGCAACCGGCACCCCGAGCCACGGATCTTGTGACCCCCACCGACCAGGCCCGATCAGGAGGTATCCCCGCCCCTCCTCACGCATCCGTTGGTTCTGGCGCTCCAGGATGCTCGCGACCTCCGGGGTGTGTGTCCTTTCCAGTGTCGGAAGAACGACGACGACGTCACGGAGGTTGGACCGCCGACCGTGCCCGAGGGCGTTCGCAGAGTCGGCAATCACGGTGTCACCAGCGGCTGCGCCCATCGAGTCCACCCTCTCCAGGGGCTCGATGAGCATCGGCCGCACCTGCAGCACGTGAAAGACCCGATTGGTCTCGCCCGCCCTGAGATCCGCCGCGAACTCGACCTCGACCGGCACTCCCAGCGCGCGCTGAGTCACGTCCGTGAGCCACGTCAGTATCTCCGCAAGGGGAAAACCACTCCCCTTGAGCACCCGAGAGAACGTCACCAGCGGGCTTCCTCCGGGGGTTATTCCATCGACGACCGTGTCGTTGGGCCGCAGATAGGTAGATGCAAGCGTGGCCGCGCCACTGTCCGCCAACGCCTCCGTGACCTCGAGCGAGACCAGGTTAGCGTCGAATTCAAGGCCAGGGATGACGTCCATGCGGCTCATGTCGAGCGCCCAGAACCGCCGCTGGGCGTTGCGCAAGATGTCTTTTGTCGTTGAAAACTGCGGCAGAACCAGTGGCCAGGCGGGACAGAAACGCAACGCCTCGAACCCGTCCACGACCGACTTCCCGAGCCCCACTGCCACCAGAGCCACACCGTCTTCGGAGCGCATCTCGCGGAAGGGGTAGAAATTGTATGAGCACGCTATGCCCGAGAACGTGGGGTAGAAGTGGGCCCCACGGGAGCTGCCGACGACACGCTGTAGGAGGACGCCCATCCTCTCCTCCTCCAGGCGGTGCGGCGTGCTCGCCAGGTACGCGCGAGCGGCCCGCATGAACATCGAGGCGTAAACAACCTTGATCGCCTCGAGCAGTTGGGCCAGCCGCACGTCCAAGCTCGAATGGTTGTTGGGGAGCATGATCGTCGCATAGACGCCGGCAAAGGGTTGGTACGGGGAATCCTCCAGCAGGCTCGACGACCGCACGGCCAACGGGCCATGGAACACCTGCAGGAACCTGGCCAGGTCCGCCCGCAGCGAGCGGTCGAACCGACCCATCCGGACGGCGTCGAGGACCTCCTGGTCGGTGTACTCGCCCGTCCTGGAGACCAGCGTTTGCAGGTCGTTGCGTTCGAGGAACCCCTCGAACACGTCGGTGGCCAGTGCCACGGTCTGCGGTACAACCATCTCCACGTTGGCGAAGCTCACGCGCTCCCGCGCCAGCAGTTGCTGCATGAACGCGAGGCCCCGCCCCTTGCCGCCAAGCGATCCCGACCCGATCTTGGCGAAGCCCACGAACTCGTCGAAACGGTCAACGGAGAAATCAACCAGGACGTGCCGCTTGATCTCCCGCAGGTAGCCCGTCACCGTGCGGACGAGGAAGGCCCGCAACTCCGCCAACGATTCGAACTCGGAGACCGTCCGCGGCCGCAGGGCTGAAGCCACCTCGAACTCGGTACGAGCCTTGAACCACCGAGAGAAATGGTTGTGGCTGGCGTGGTACTCGAGCGACGGCTCAGGCACGCGATCCAACTCGACCAGCAGTTCGCGGATCTCGCTCGCCCGCCCCACCTCGGTCCCATCCGAGAGGCGAAAGACAAAGTCTCCGAACCCAAAGTTGTCCAGAATGAAGCGCCGCACATCGTCGAGCACGATCGGAGAAGTCTTGTCAAGGAACACTGCCGAAAGCGAGACGGCGCGGCGCCGGTTGTCCGGCTCCGAGGAGAGCAGCAGGACCGGCATTTCCGGGTCTCGGGCCCGTACGCGGCGGGTCAGCTCCAAACCGGCTTCCGGATCCTGTCGCCCATCGCGTGGAAAGCGGATATCGGATATGAGGCCCAACACGTTTTCGCCGTACCTCTCGATCAGGCGCCAGCCTTCCTCCAGTGTCTGGGCAAGCATGATCTTCGGCCTTGCCTGCAAACGGAGCAGCCGGTGAGAGAGGTTGAGGCCCTCCGCCATCAGGCGCTCCGTCTGTCGCGTGACCTCGGTATAGAGGTGAGGAAGGATGAAGGAGACGAAACGTACGTCGTCCTCGACGAGAACGATGACCTGCACGCCGGCCTGCAAGACGTCGTGGTCGGCGTTACGGCGGTCTTCCGCCTGCTGGATCATGGCCAGCAACGTCTTGACGCCTCCCTGAGAAAGGAAGACCCAGTCAACGACTCCGGACTCGGGAAGGCCCTCGAGGTGTGCAAGGTCCCAGCCGTGCGCGGCAAGAACCCCGATCGACAACGCCGGGAAGTCACGTCTGATCTGTGTGGCGAAGTCGTGCAGGGGCATGTCGGGAAGCCTGGCGGTCGTCACGACCATGTCGAACTGTTCAGCCCGGAGGAGTTGCAGCCCTCCCCCGCCGGTTTCCGCACGCGCAAAGCGAGGCGCGTAGCCGACGTTGAGGCCAAGGTCGCGATACTCCTGGGACAGCAGCTCTGCGAGCTCCCCGTCTTCCTCGAGCACAAAAGCGTCAAACCTGGAGGCGACGAGCAGGACGTTGCGCACGCGGAAGGCCATCAGCTCCGAGAACTGCTCGGTTCGCATTCCGTAGCGGCTGACCAGCTCAAGCTTCTCTGCCATTGCGATTGCCTGCCTAGCACTGTACCAGAAGCCCTCAACCCGAAACCCACCTCGCTGCTGCTCGCTTCTTCAGGTTCCGTGAGACCCTGAACGTCCGGGTCCGAGCCCTCCGGTCAGGGGGCGACTCGGAAGGAAGATGAATCGGAGTCACCCTCCCGTCTTGTCCGAACCCCGCCGGACAGCCTCGGCTCGACATGAGCCTCCGGTCGCTCATCGACTTCGCAACCTTGATGAAGCGGGCGATGTTTGCGCCCCCCACGTAGTTGCCTGTGTCGCCGAAGGCGCGACATCGTACTATCCTGGGCTCGTGGGCAAACGTATCAGCGAGAACAGCGGGCTGTGCGCGACCTGTGACAACGCCACGACCTGCATGTACGCGGGCGACGCCGAGCACCCCGTCATGGAGTGCGAGGAGTTCCGCCAACCCGGCGCCGCGTCCGGGGCCCCCACGGCCCACTCTGCTCTCGCAGACCTGCCCGAGGCGCTCGACGAGGAGGCCGAGCGGTTTCTCGCCGTTGGCCTCTGCGCCACGTGCGCGAGCCGCGCGAGCTGCAAACTGCCGAGACCCCCCGGCGGCGTGTGGCAGTGCGACGACTACCGCTGATCTCACGGGAATCAGATGCCCGAGCGCCCTGTGCCCGATGAGAATGAGCGAGCGCGAGTTGACCTCGCGCGAGCGTGGGGGCTCGGGGGTCTTGAGCGGCCGGTCGGGCGGGTGGGCTGGCCGCGGGACCCCCGAAACGTATAGAAAACGGGGAGGGCCGAAGCCCTCCCCAGGAGGAGCATGCCAGTGCTCCCTGATCGCTAGATGACGCCCTGATCGATCATCGAGTTCGCGACCTTGATGAAGCCCGCGATGTTGGCGCCGAGCACGTAGTTGCCGGCGTCGCCGTACTCCACGCTGGTGTCAAGGGCGGCCTTGTGGATGCCTTTCATGATGTTGTGCAGCCGCTCGTCCACCTCCTCACGGGTCCATGAGAGCCGCAGGCTGTTCTGCGACATCTCGAGGCCAGAGGTGGCGACGCCGCCGGCGTTGGCCGCCTTCCCGGGACCGTAGAGGATCTTCTTCTTGAGGAACACCTCGACGCCCTCGAGCGTGGTCGGCATGTTGGCGCCCTCGGAGACGCACGTGCAGCCGTTGCCGACGAGCGTCTTCGCATCTTCGCCGCTCACCTCGTTCTGGGTCGCGCACGGCAGGGCGACGTCGCACTTGACGAACCACGGCTTCTTGCCCTCGAAGTACTCGCAGTGGAACTTGTCCGCATACTCCTTGATGCGGCCGCGCTTGACGTTCTTCAACTCCATCAGGAAATCCCACTTCTCGCCCTTGATGCCGTCCTTGTCCACGACAGTTCCGTTCGAGTCGGACGCGGTGACGACCTTGCCGCCGAGCTGGTTCACCTTCTCCATCGCGTACTGCGAGACGTTGCCGGAGCCCGACACGACCACCGTCTTGCCCTTGAACGACTGGCCCTTGGTCTTGAGCATCTCCTCGGCGAAGTACACGCAACCGTAGCCTGTGGCCTCCGGGCGGATGAGGGACCCGCCCCAGTTGAGCCCCTTGCCGGTAAGCACACCCTCGAAGGAGTGCGTGAGCTTCTTGAATTGCCCGAACAGGTACCCGATCTCCCGGCCGCCCACGCCGATGTCGCCCGCCGGCACATCGATGTTGGCGCCGATGTGCCTGTAAAGCTCGTTCATGAAGCTCTGGCAGAACCGCATGACCTCCCAGTCGGACTTGCCCTTGGGGTCGAAGTCACTGCCGCCCTTGGCGCCGCCCATCGGCAGCGTCGTGAGGCTGTTCTTGAGGATTTGCTCGAAGCCGAGGAACTTGAGGATTCCGAGGTTGACTGTGGGGTGGAAGCGGAGGCCACCCTTGTACGGGCCGATCGCGTTGTTGAACTCCACCCTGAAGCCGCGGTTCACCTGAATCTGGCCCTTGTCGTCCAGCCACGGCACCCGGAAGATGAAGATCC
Organism: Thermoanaerobaculaceae bacterium; assembly: GCA_035542075.1. Classification (GTDB taxonomy): domain Bacteria; phylum Acidobacteriota; class Thermoanaerobaculia; order Thermoanaerobaculales; family Thermoanaerobaculaceae; genus RBG-13-68-16. The sequence goes on along the minus strand of DATKMD010000185.1, from coordinate 11,606 downwards.
GATCGGGTTCCGTCATACGCTCGAGGATCTTGTGCTCGAGGTATTCGGGGTGCCTGTCGAGGCACGGGATGAGGGAATCCACCACCTCCCTCACGGCCTGGTGGAACTCCGGTTCCGCCGGGTTCTTGGCGATCAGGCGGTCCATGAACCCTGCGACGGTCTGGGTGACGGTCATGCGCTGTTCCTCCTTTGGTTGTCCGGGCGGGTGCGACAGCCCTCTGACACGGGGAACATTTGTCCCACAGTTCTGACGGGTTTGCAAGGGGGAGTTCTTTCACAAGCGAGGCCACCCAGGGGGCGACGTGTTGCGAGTATGTCTCAATGAAGTCATTGCAGGCACGCCACTTGACGCAAGTCGGCCGCTGGCTTATCTTTTGGGCGGTATGGAGCTGCGTCGAGACTCCGGGTCCTCTTTCCCAAGGTCCCCGGCGCAGCCGGCTCGGATGACCCTGGGGTCCCACCCGCCACACCCCCCCAAGTTCCCAGGGTCGAGGCAGCCGGAGAGGGAGGGGAGCCCGCTTTGAACGAAGCCCGAACGCCGCGCTACGAGCTCGCCGACGTTCAGCCGGGCTACGTCATCATCGAGCGCGAGATGTACAGCAAGGCGGCGCGGTCGTACTTCTCCGCGGAACCCGTGCCGCCCAAGGAGCCGTACCGGGAGGGCTCCCAGGTCTGGTCGTTCTGGGAGATGGCTCAGTCGTTCCGGTTCTCGGTGCGCGACAACCAAACCGGCGAGGTGGTGAAGTTCGACGAGTTGCTCGGCCTTCTGTACTACGCGTGTTGCGACCACGACTCCGACCTCTACCGGATCGGCGAACTGGCGCTCGGGAACAAGATCTCCATCTATGTCGCCATCACCTACGAAGCGCCCGACGGCTCGCGGCTCAACATCTCGCTCGACAAGCTCGCGATCCTCAACCGCGCCTTCAACGAGCGCCTGCGGACCGCCGACAAGAAGATCCTCATCCTGCCGGACTACTTCGGTCTGTACAAGGAGCTTTCCTACGGCCAGATCATGCTCGACTTCGGCCTCACGACAATGGAGCAGAAGGAAGATTCGCCCAGGTAAGGAGGTCGCCGAATGAAAATGCAACAGATCGCCGACAAGCTGGAGCTCGAGAAGCTCACCCCGGTCTTCGACAAGGACGTCACCGGGGTCTACATCTCCGACATGGTCAGCGACGTCATAGCCAACGCCAAGGCCGGCAACCTCCTGGTGACGGTGCAGGTCCACGCCAACGCCCTCGCCGCGGCGAACCTGGTCGACATCTGCGGGATCGTGGTCGCGCAGGGAAAGAAGCCCACGGACGACGTCATCAAGATGGCGGTCAAGGCTGAGATCTCGATCTTCTCCACCGCCCTCTCGCGCTGGCAGGTCGCGACCAAGCTCTACGAGGCGGGGCTCCGCTGACGCCCGGCCGCGGACCGCGGGATGCCCTGGGGGGAAACGTGCAGCTCCGTTCAATCGTCGCGCTCCTGGACTGCGAGGTGATCTGCGGCCACGAGGTCCTGGACATCGAGGTGCCGTGGTGCTTTGCGGCCGACCTGATGAGCGACGTGCTGGCGTTCTCGGCTCCGGATTCCCTGCTGATCACCGGCCTCACCAGCGTCCAATCCGTCCACACGGCACACGTCGCCGACTGCGTGGGGATCCTCTTCGTGAGCGGTAAGCGCCCTTCGCCGGAGGCACTCCAGCTCGCCCGTGACAACTCCGTGCCCCTCCTGGCCACCGGCCACTCGATGGCCGATTCCTGCGGCATCCTTCTACAACACGGGCTGGCGCCCGCGAGCAAGGCATGAAGCCCCCTGCCGCCGAACGCCGGCGCGGAGCCGACACAATGACCAACGAGGTTCTCTACGTCGAGACTTTCACGATCACCGGCAACGACTTCGAGCACGGCGGCGAGGTCGCCACACGAGTCAAGGCCATCCTGAAGCAGCTCGGGCTCCCGACCGACGCGATCCGGCGGCTCTCGATCGCCAACTTCGAGGCCGAGATGAACGTGATCATGTACGCGCGCGAGGGCTCGCTCGAGCTCTCCGTGCTGCCGAGGGCCGTTCGCGTGACAGTCTCCGACCGGGGCCAGGGGATCCCCGACGTCGAGTGGGCGATGCAGGAAGGCCATTCGACGGCCACACCCGAGATGCGGGCGCGCGGCTTCGGGGCAGGTCTGGGCCTGCCCAACATCAAGCGCAACAGCGACGAGTTCAGCATCGAGTCCACCGTCGGTGTGGGTACGGTCCTGCGGTACGTCGTGTACGCCAACGGGATAGCGGGGAGCTGAGCCATGCCCTATCGCACCCACGCCATCGTCACCGACAAGGACAAGTGCATCGGCTGCGTCACCTGCTCGATGGCCTGCCCGACAAAGGCGATCAGGGTACGCAGCAACCTGGCCAAGGTGGACGAGGAACTTTGCATCGACTGCGGGACGTGCATGGAGGTCTGCCGCTACGACGCCATCAGCCCCAGGACCTCATCCCCCACCGATCTCAAGAAGTTCAAGCACACAGTCGCGCTTCCCTCCCTCACGCTGTACGCCCAGTTCGGCAAGGAGTTCCACCCGGGGCAGGTACTCCACGCGCTGCGCAAGATCGGCTTCGACGAAACGTACGACATCTCGTGGATGTGCGAGATGGTCATGGGTGCGACCGACGCCTATCTTTCGGAATCCACCGGCCCATGGCCGAAGATCTCGGTGACCTGCCCCGCCCTTGTGCGCCTGGTGCAGCTCCGCTACCCGGACCTGATCCCGCACCTGGTGCCGATCGAGACGCCGCGCGAGCTCGCCGCGAAGCTGCGGCGCAGGCGCGTGGCCGCCGAGCGCGGCCTCGACCCGGCCGAGATCGGGATGTTCTTCATCACCCCCTGCACGGCGATCATCCACTCGATCGTGGCGCCGGTCGGGCTCGAGGCTTCGCACCTCGACGGCGCGTTCGCCATCGCCGACCTGTACGGGCCCCTCCTCAAATCGATGAAGGAGGACCCGGGCAGCGACCCGGTTGACACGGTGAGCGTGCGCGGGCTGCGCTGGGCGATGGCGGGCGGCGAGATCTCGGGGATGCGCAACGCCAACTCGATGACGGTACGCGGGCTGCATGACGTCATCTACGTCTTCGACCGCATCGAGTCCGGCACCTTCCAGAGCGTCGACTTCATCGAGGCGTACATCTGTCCCGACGGTTGCGTCGGCGGTGGCCTCACCGTTGCGGGTCGTTACACCGCACAGCGCAACCTGCAGGAGGCCTACCGGCTCCTGGGCGATCAGATGCTGGTGAAAGAGGAGAAGGTGCGGTCGATGCTGCGCGAGCACTTCTTCGACTTCGAGGCCGAGATCAAGGCCCGGCCGGTGAAACCGCTGGCGCGCGACCTCCGCGAGGCCATCGCGCTCAAGCGCGAGAAGGACGCGCTGCTGGAGCGGCTGCCACGCAAGGACTGCGCAGCGTGCGGCGCCCCGGACTGCGAGACGCTCGCGGACGACATCGTCCGCGGCCAGGCGCAGCTGGCCGACTGCGTGTTCGTCAGGCTGGAGTCATTCGAGAAGGAAGCGTCGGCCCGCCAGGGAGGCGATCATGACCAATAAGCTGCTCCTGCTGGAGCTCTCCTGCCCCAACTGCAACAGGGTGCTGACCAAGGGGACGAAGGTGCTGCTCGACGCGTTCCTCAAGGATACGAACCAGGACGGGCAGGTGGCGCTTTCCGCCCTGTTCGGCGACTACACGATCGATACCGACCTGTCGATCCCGGATGGTGCGATCGCGGAGTTTCGCTGCCCGGAGTGCGACACGAGCATCATGCTGGCCCTCCCCTGCCGCATGTGCGGCGCACCCATGGCCTCGCTCAACATCGTCAGCGGCGGGTACCTCGAGTTCTGCTCGCGGCGGGGCTGCAAGGGGCACGCGCTGGGCGGCGTGGGCAACATCGACGACATGATCTCCCTGATGAACAGGATGCTCGAGACGCCCTATGACTGACACCGGGGAACCCCACATGAGTGAACACCGCAAGTTCGACTTCAAGAAGCAACACTTCGCCGGCGAGGAAGGGCGTCTGATCCCGCTGCTCCAGCGGGCACAGGAGACCGACGGTTACATCACGCGGGAGCGGATCGCGGAAATCCACGCCCAGTGCGGCATCCCCCTCGCCCAGATCTACGGTGTGGCGACGTTCTACGCGCAGTTCCGCCTGCACCCCGTGGGCAAGAACCTGATCCGGGTGTGCCACGGAACGGCCTGCCACGTGAGCGGCGCAAACGACATCACCAAGGCGATAGAGGACACTCTTGGCGTCTGCAACGGTGAGACCACCCCCGATCGGCTGTTCACGATCGAGACGGTCTCCTGCCTGGGGTGCTGCAGCCTGGCTCCGGTGATCATGGTCAACCACACCACCCATGGAAACCTGACCGAGAAGGAGGTCAAGAAGGTCCTCAAACAGTACCAGAAGGCCGCGATCGGGGAGGTGCAGTGATGAAGATCCTCGTCGGGCTAGGGACGTGCGGAATTGCGGCCGGCGCCGAAAAGACGTACCAGGCGCTTGAAAACGTGCGCGAGGCCGGCACCGCAACCTTCGAGCTCGAGAAGACGGGCTGCATCGGGATGTGCTACCGCGAGCCGCTGGTCGAGATCAGGAGTGACGACGGGAGCCGTGTCCAGTACGGAAACGTCAGCGCGGACAAGGTGGAGAGACTCCTCTCCGAGCACGTTGCTCAGGGAAAGACGATCGAGGATTGGCTGGTGTGGGCCGACGACGGGCGAGGCACCGAGCGCGCCTACTTCTCGCACCAGACCCGCATCGTGCTCCGCAACTGCGGCAAGATCAACCCGGAGTCGCTCGAGGACTACCTCGCGGCTGACGGGTACAAGGCGCTCAGGCAGGTCCTCCAGCAAAACGACCCCGACGCGCTGATCGCCGCGATCGTGGATTCGGGGCTGCGCGGCCGCGGCGGAGCGGGGTTCCTGACCGGGATGAAGTGGCGGTTCACGCGCCTCGCCGAGGGGGACAGGAAGTTCATCATCTGCAACGCCGACGAGGGCGACCCCGGCGCATTCATGGACCGCTCGGTGCTCGAGAGCGACCCGCACTCGGTGCTCGAGGGGATGGCCATAGGGGCGTTCGCGATCGGCGCGCACGACGGCTACATTTACGTTCGCGCCGAGTACCCCAAGGCCATCGAGCGTCTGAACATCGCGATCGCACAGGCGGAGGCGGCCGGCTTCCTGGGCGACGACGTGTGCGGCACCGGGTTCTGCTTCCACGTCAAGCTCAAGGAGGGCGCTGGGGCCTTCGTGTGCGGCGAGGAGACTGCGTTGATGGCCTCGATCGAGGGCAGGCGCGGCATGCCCCGCATGAGACCTCCGTTCCCGGCCACCAAGGGCCTGTGGGAGTGCCCAACCTCGATCAACAACGTGGAGACTTTCGCCAACGTCCCGTGGATCGTCCTGAACGGCGCCAAGTCTTTTGCCGCAATCGGGACCGCCAACAGCAAGGGCACCAAGGTCTTCGCAATGGCGGGCAAGATCAAGCGCGGCGGGCTCGTCGAAGTGCCGATGGGCATTTCGATCCACGACATCGTCTTCGATGTCTGCGGCGGCATCAAGCAAGACAAGAAGTTCAAGACCGTCCAGATGGGCGGACCGTCCGGCGGGTTCATCCCGGCCGAGCTCCAGGACACGGTCATCGACTACGAGTCCATCAACAAGACCGGCGCCATCATGGGCTCGGGTGGCCTGGTCGTCATGGACGAAACCACCTGCATGGTGGACGTCACGCGCTTCTTCCTCGAGTTCACCCAGCGCGAGTCGTGCGGCAAGTGCACGTTCTGCAGAGTCGGCACCAAGCGCATGCTCGAGGTGCTCACCCGCATCTGCAACGGCGAAGGGAGGGAAGGTGACGTCGATCTGCTCGAACATCTCGCCCAGCTCGTCAAGAACACGTCGCTGTGCGGGCTCGGGCAGACGGCCCCGAACCCGGTCCTGACAGCGATCAAGTACTTCCGCTCCGAGTTCGAGGCGCACATTGCGAACAAGCGGTGCCCCGCACACCAGTGCAAGCCCCTGCTCACGTACACGATTCTCGATTCCTGCGTCGGCTGCCTGTTGTGTGCGAAAGTCTGTCCGACCAAGGCCATCACTGGCGAGCTGAAGAAAGTGCACGTTCTCGACCAGTCCAAGTGCACGCATTGCGGCGAGTGCCACAAGGCCTGCCGCGTCGACGCGATCGCGGTTTATTGAGGAGGCTGAACCTTCTATGGCGCTGGTCAAGCTAGAAATCAACGGAAAGCGGGTCATCGCGGACGGCTCGCAGACGATCCTCCAGGTTGCGCGAGAGAACGGCGTCGCCCGTATCCCGACGCTGTGCCACGACGAGCAGCTCGAACCGTTCGCCTCCTGCTACCTGTGCGTCGTGAAGGTCAAGGGCGCACGCACGCTGCTCCCCGCCTGCTCCACAAAGGTCTCCGCAGGCATGGTGGTCGAGACCGACACCCCCGAGGTGCGGCGCTCCCGCAGAGCGGCGCTCGAGCTCCTGCTCTCCAACCATTACGCCGACTGCATCGGCCCGTGCCAGCTCGCGTGCCCCGCGAGCGTGGACATCCAGGGGTACGTCGCACTCGCAGCGCTCGGCAAGTTCACCGACGCGATCCGCCTGATCAAGGAAACGAACCCCCTGCCGGCGATCTGCGGGCGCGTCTGCACCCGACCCTGCGAGGTGACCGGCTGCCGCCGCAACATGCTCGACCAGGCCGTCGGCATCGACTACATCAAGCGCTACGTCGCCGACCTGGATCTCGGCAAGGCCGAGCCGTTCCGCCCGACGCCGGCACCCTCGAACGGCAAGCGCGTGGCGGTCGTGGGCGCCGGCCCGGCTGGCCTCTCGTGCGCCTATTACCTCGCCCTCAAGGGCTACTCGGTCCACATCTTCGAGGCGATGCCGGAGGCCGGCGGGATGCTGCGCTACGGCATCCCCGAGTACCGGCTTCCCAAGGAGGTCCTCGACCTGGAGGTCTCGCAGATCCTCGACCTGGGCGTCGGACTCTCCACCAACGTCGCGCTCGGCAGAGACTTCACCGTCGCCAGCCTTAAGGAAGACGGGTTCGAGGCGGTGTTCCTCGGCCTCGGCGCCTGGCAGAGCTCCACCATGAGGGTCAAGGACGAGGAGACCGAGGGGGTCCTCCCCGGGATCAAGTTCCTCGAGAACTTCGGCCTGCGGAAGAAGATCGATCTTTACGGGACGGTGCTGGTCATCGGCGGAGGCAACACCGCAATTGACTGCGCGCGCACCGCGAAGCGGCTCGGCGCCAGCGAGGTCCGACTCCTATACCGGCGGACGCGCACGGAGATGCCCGCAAACGCGATGGAGATCGACGAGGCGGAGCGCGAGGGCGTCAAGATCGATCTGCTGGTCGCCCCGACGAGGGTCATCAAGAACGACGGCCGGATCGGTGCTCTCGAGTGCATACGAATGGAGCTGGGCGAGCCGGACGCGTCCGGACGTCGCAGCCCGAAGCCGATCCGGGGCTCGGAGTTTCAGGTGCCGTGCGACTTTGCGATCGCCGCCATCGGCCAGAACACCACGATCTCCGACCTCCTCAACGGCAGCGTGCCGAATTTCCTCCCGTTCGGTGAGACGCTCAACCTCACCCGCTGGCAGACCGTCCAGGTGAACGACAAGACGTTCGAGACCAGCGTAGAGGGCGTCTTCTCTGGTGGCGACCTCGTCACCGGTGCGGCGACCGCCGTGGAGGCAATCGCCGCGGGGAGGAAGGCCGCCCACGCGATCGATCGCTACATCGCGACCGGCAAGGCCGAGGCCGAGCCGTTCCAGTTCGTTAGCCGCAAGGACACGTTTGCCAAGGTCACGCAGGTGGACCTCAAGTCCACCGAGAAGATCCCTCACCGGCTGATGCCGCTCATCCCCCCTGACGAGCGCAGGGGCAAATTCACCGAGGTGGAGCTGGGCTACACGCTCGACGACGTGCAGAGCGAGGCGATCCGCTGCCTCGAGTGCGGTTGCACCGCGCTCTTCGACTGCGACCTGCGTCGCTACGCCACGGAGTACCAGGTGGAGCTCAAGTCGTTCCTCGGCGAGGCCAACCAGTACCAGATCGACCGCAGTCATCCCCTGATCGAACTCGACCCCAACAAGTGCATCCTTTGCGGACGGTGCGTGCGCATGTGCAGCGAGGTCGTGGGCGTCGCTGCCTACGGTTTCATCAACCGCGGCTTCGCGACAGTGGTGCGGCCGGCGCTCGGCGGCTCGTTGCTGGACACCGAATGCGTCAGCTGCGGGCTCTGCATCGGAACGTGCCCCACAGGCGCAATCGAGATGAGGCTCCCGCTCGCGAAGCCCGGCCCCTGGGCGAGCACCTCGGTGCCCTCCGTCTGCCACTATTGCGGCGTTGGCTGTCAGCTCAACTACGAGGCGTACGGCGATTCGCTGATCAAGGTGAGCCGCCGTGAGGACAACCCCGTCACCGCCGGCGGCCACTGCAAGAAAGGGCTCTTCGGCTTTGAGTATGTGCAGGGGCGGGATCGCCTTGTGCGCGCGAAGATCAGACCCGGCCGTGAGCTTCAGGACGCCACCCTCGAGGACGCTATCAACTACGCGGGCATGCGCCTGAAGGAGCTCCTCAGACGGCACACGCCGGACGAGATCGCGGTGTTCGTATCTCCGCGCCTGACCAACGAGGAGATCTACCTGGCGCAGAAGCTGGCGCGTGTCGCGCTCCGCACGCACAACGTGAGCTCGTTCGCCCACCTCGTGAACCGGCAACTCGACTGCCCCGAGGTCATCTCGACGGCCACCTATGCCGACCTCGTGGATGCCCAGGCGATCCTGGCCGTGAATTCGAACCTCGACGAGGAGCACTTCGTCGTCGATCTCCTCGGCAAGCGCGCAATCCGCAAGGGCGCAAGGCTTGTGTACATCGGCACCGAGGCCAACCGCACCTCCGCCACCTCCGAGGTCTTCTTGCAGTGCCGGCCCGGAACCGAGGCTCAGGTTCTCCTCGGCGTGCTCAAGGAGTACACGAGCAGAACCGGGAACGATCTTTCCGAACATCCCGCCTTTGCGACGGCGCTTGACACGATCAAGCCGAAGAGCCTCGAAAAGAAGACCGGGGTTCGTTGGGCGGACGTCGAGGCGGCCGCCAATATCCTCGCCCAGAGCATCCTGAAGGTGCTCGTCTTCAACAAGGATTTCCGCGGCCCGAGGGTGCCGGGCGATGAGCGCCTGTTCGCGGCTGCCAGCGAACTGCTGGGCTGTCCCCGCCTCGCCCTGCGCGAAAAGTCGAACATGCAGGGCCTCCTCGACATGGGGGCGAGCCCGTCGTGGCTGCCCGGGTATGTCCCGCTGAACGATGACGCCGCCATCGATGCGCTCGAGAAAGAGTGGTGCGTCGTCCTGCGCGACATCAAGGGGCACACCGGCGACCTCGCCGCGGCGCTCGCCGAGAAGAAGATCAAGGTCGCGGTGGTGATCGGCGAGGACCCCCTCGGGACCGACAGCCTCCCCGAGGACCTCCGTGCCGGGCTCGCCTCGGTCGAGTTTCTGCTCGTCGCGGACGTCCTCTTCACCGCCACGGCGAGTGCCGCCAACGTCGTGCTCCCCCTCTCCAGCCTGGCCGAGACCAGCGGCACCGTAACCAACCAGGAGCGCCGCGTCCAGCGGGTTCGGCAGGCGATACCGCCTCGCAACGGCATGGAGACCTGGCAGATCCTGAGCCACCTGGGTGCCCGCATGGGTCACCGCTTCAAGATGAAGTACGCCAACGTCGACGAAGTGACCGACGAGATCAGGCGCGTGGCGGCCATCTACCGCGGGGTCGCGATCGACGATCCGGGCAGCGACGGGGTCTGGGATGCGGGCCTCTTCACGCTGGCAAAGGGCGAAGCGGACTTCGCCGCGCTGGGGGCAACCCTCCAGCCCGTTGCGACCTTCGCGCTTGACTGCCTCGAGGCCCGCTTCGCCACCCGTTTCCTCCGGCTGATGGAGCAGGCCGGCGCTGAACACGCCCGGCCTGAGACCCTGGTCGCGTCCCGACCCTAGGTGTCTCGACGGGACCCGACGGTCGCGGCGGGCTAACTGACGACAGGCTCGGATCTCTTTGAGCACAAACGGATTAGCCTATCAGCGTCCGGGGACCTGGAATGCAAGAACTCTCTTGCCTGTTTTCCCGAGCGTGGACATGGACCGGGTCTTCAAGGCACTCGCCGATCCGACGCGTCGGCGGCTGCTGGACAGTCTTCGAGCCCAGAACGGCCAGACACTCGGGTCGCTCTGCGCCAAGCTCGCCATGACCCGCCAGGCGGTCTCGCAGCACCTCGGGCGACTGGAGGACGCCAACCTGGTCGCGACGATCCGGCGCGGGCGGGAAAAACTCCATTACCTCAACCCGGTCCCCATCCACGAGATTCACGAACGCTGGATTGAGAAGTTCGAGCGGCAGCACCTGACCGACTTGCACGACCTCAAGAAGAGGCTGGAGGGAGATCACCATGGATAAGCCGCAGTTCGTCTACGTGACGTACATCGCGACATCGCCTGAGAAGCTCTGGAGCGCGCTGATCGACCCCGCGATGACGACGAGGTACTGGCAGCACGTGAATGTGTCGGACTGGAAGCCAGGCTCCAATTGGGAGCACCGGAGCGCCGACAAGCAGCGGGAGCTCAAGCTGGTCGGCAAGGTCATCGAGAGCTCCGCGCCCCGGCGCCTGGTTCTGACGTGGGCGTTCCCCGCCGACGAGGCGCGCGCCGAGAGGCACACCAGGGTCACGTTCGAGATCGAGCCGATCGGTGACATCGCCCGCCTGACCGTGACCCACGACCACCTCGAGCCCGGCTCCGAGATGCTTGAAGGGATCACGGAGGGTTGGCCGAAGGTCCTCTCGAGCTTGAAGACCATGCTGGAGGTGGGGAAACCGCTGCCCAAGCTGTGGTGACGAAGGATAGGACTGTCCAGGGAGCCGCCGCGGAACACCCCGCCGGCTTCTCCCCCACCCCCTCGAGCGCGGGGTGACTCCTCAGGCCTCCCGATTCCGTACCACCGCGTCGAGGCTCCAGCGCCCCGGACCCGCGGCGGAGAAGTAGAGCCAGAGGAAGCAGAAGATGATCGCCAGCTCGCCGTGATTGACGATCGGCCAGAAGCCGTGTGGGGCGTGGCCCTTGAAGTATGCGACCGCCATCTCGCCGGAGAGCACGAACGCCACCGGCCGGGTGAACAGCCCGAGCAACAGGCAAAGACCGCCAAACACCTCCAGGATGCCTGCGATCCCGGGTAGGGACCCGATCGCCGCGGTGCCACCGCCGGGCATGATGGCGACAGGGAAAGCGAACAGCTTGGCGGAACCGGGCTCGATGAAGAGCAGAGCGGCCATGAAACGAAGCACACTCTGTAGATACGGCGCCCAGGACCGCCAGCGATGGAACAGGCCGGAACTGTTCATGAATCCTCCAGCATGCAGCGTAGCAAATCGGTGCTGGTCGGTTCCGCCGGATGGCCTCCGACGAGGCCCTCGAATCGTCGACCCGAACACGACGGAAGTCATTCGCCGGTGGCCTGATACCGACTAACCCCGCCTCATCGCCGGTACACGGCGGCGCGGGC
>DATKMD010000184.1:0-2309 GCA_035542075.1 Thermoanaerobaculaceae bacterium | reverse complement strand
AGGACAGGATGTTGACGACGGCGGGCTCGCTTGCCCTGGTTGGAGCCGCGGCCCCGCGTGACTCCTTCGTGGCGGACCAGCTCCGTAGGGCGGGGGCAGTCATCCTGGGCAAGACAAACCTCTCCGAATGGGCCAACTTCCGATCCTCGAAGTCCACAAGCGGCTGGAGCGGGCGGGGTGGCCAGTGCAGGAACCCGTACGCGCTGGACCGGAACCCGTGCGGGTCCTCGTCCGGGACCGGTGCAGCGATTGCGGCCAACCTTGCGGTGGTCGGCGTAGGGACCGAGACCGACGGATCGATCGTCTGCCCCGCCCATGCCTGCTCGCTGGTCGGGATCAAACCGACGCTGGGCCTCGTGAGCCGCTCGGGGATCGTGCCGATTGCCCACAGTCAGGACACCGCGGGCCCGATGGCGCGTACCGTCGCCGACGCGGCGACGCTGCTCTCCGCCCTCGCGGGCGTGGACGCGCGCGACGCAGCCACCTCGGCTGCACGCGACAAAGTGGCTGACTACACGGGCTTCCTCGACCCGAAGGGCCTGGCTGGCGCCCGGATAGGGGTCGCTCGCGCCAAGCTCTTCGGGTACAGCGCCGATGCCGACGGGCTCGTAGATTCGGCGCTCAGGGAGATGGCGCGCCTGGGCGCGATCCTCGTGGACCCGGCGGACATACGCCACGTCGGGGAGTACGACGACGCCGAATTCGAGGTGCTGCTATACGAGTTCAAGGCGGACCTCAACGCCTACCTTGCCGAGTGGGCGACCGGCGCGCCGGTTCGCACGCTCGCGGACATAATCGCCTTCAACGAGTCCAACCGCGAGCGGGAGATGCCCTTCTTCGGACAGGACATCATGGAGAAGGCGCAGGAGAAGGGCCCACTGACCGACGGGGCCTACCTGAAGGCCCTCGAGAAGTGCCGCAAGCTCTCACGTAAGAAGGGGCTCGACGCGGTGTTCGAGAAGCACCAGCTCGACGCTCTCGTCGCGCCGACCGGCGCCCCGCCGTGGATGACGGACCTCGTCAACGGCGACCATTTCCTCGGGGCCAGCTCGACCCCGGCCGCAGTGTCGGGCTACCCGAGCATCACCGTGCCGGCCGGGTACGCCTTCGGTCTCCCGGTGGGGATCACGTTCATCGGGCGGCCGTGGGGGGAGGGGAGCTTGATCCGCCTCGCCCATTCCTTCGAGCGCGCGACGAAAGTGCGGAGGCCGCCCACGTTCCTGCTCACCGCGGACCTGTCGCATCGCTGAGCCCCGCGGGTGGCGCCAGGTACCCTCGCGCGACACCCGCTCGGGACCGCCTCGGGCCGGTCCGTGCCTGGCCTCACTGGCTCCTTAGCATCGCCAGCGCCTTGGGTCGCACGAAGGCGTAGGTCAGGCTGAAGCCGTTGAAGTTTGCCGCCCTCTCCAGCGTCTTCCTGGCGGAATCGGCCTCGCCCGCGCCGGCGTAGGCACTGGAGAGATTGAACAGCACGCGAGGATCAAGCTGGCCGGCCTGCTCGAGCTCTCGAGCAGCCAACTGAAATTCGCCCTTCTCGAGGGCAATGAGCCCTGCAAGCTCGCGTGAGCGGCGAACCTCGAATGGGATCTTGCGCGAGTCCACCTGGCGTCGGTATTCGTCCGCCGTTGCCGTTGCGGTGGCGAGATCTTTTCGCCTGAGGGCCACCCGGGCTGCGTTGAAGAGGCTGTTCCGGCGCGCGGTCTCCTTGACGTCGTCGGTCACGATCGCGCTCTGGCCCATCCGCAGCGACTCGGCGAACTTGGCCTCCGCTTCGTCGGTTCGGCCCGCATCAAGCAGGATTTCGGCCAGGAGGGCGAGGTCCCCGGACATCGCGAAGCCGTCGCTGTCCGCCTTGGCAATCTCGTACATCCGCTCCACCTCTCCCATGGCCTTTCCGGTGTTCCCTTCATGGAGGTAGGAGATCGCGGTCCACAGGTGCGCGGTCCGCTTCTCGCCGTCGTTGCGGGCGATAAAGCCGAGCTTCGTGAAGCTGTTGCGCGCCTGGATGGGTTCGCCGAGGAAGATGTAGTCGTTTCCTATGCCAATGTACGAGTTGGCGAAGTTGGGGTTGAGGGAGAGCGCCTTCTCGTATTGCGCGATCGACTCCCGGAAGCGGCCCATCTTCATCAGGAGCTCGGCGTAGGAGTCGTAGGGGTTGGGCTCTTTGGGGATCAACTGAATGTAGGTCGTGAACGCCTTCTCGGCCCCGACGTAGTCCTCCATGAAGCGGAGGGCGTAGCCGAGCTGGTTGTAGGGCTGCGAGAACTTGGGGTTGATCTCGGTGGCGCGGCGGAGCTCGGCCGCCGCCC
>DATKMD010000183.1:0-61936 GCA_035542075.1 Thermoanaerobaculaceae bacterium | reverse complement strand
GTCGTCGTCTCGTATATCGGGTTCCGCGAGAACGAAGACAACTCCACCTTCAATCCCAACATCCTCGACACCGCGATGCTCGTGCCGGTCGGCTACACGCACTCGCTGCTCGCCGTACACTACGGCGGCGTGCTGTCCGGGCGCTTCCTTATTGAAGGTCAGTACTCACGCCTCCGATCCTCGATCGACCAGGGGGGCCCCGAGCTCAAAGATGTCCTCAGCGGAACCTGGATCTTCGACAAGACACGGCAGGCGCGGTTCCACTCCCCGGTCGGCCGACCCAACGCCCCGGAGCATTACGACAACGATTCGTGGTCGGTCAAGGCCTCGTATTTCCTGGCCACGAGTGCAGTCGGCGGCCACGACCTGCGAGTCGGCCTCGAGCGGTTGGCAAACCTCACGCGCATCAACCCCTACTTCTCCGGGAGCGACTACGACATCCGGGTACCACGGGCGATCGTGCGTGGAACGGACGTTTTCCCGGTTCTTGGGCCCGGGACCGCCATCGAGTACAACCCGATCCTCACCCCAAGCCAGGGCGTGAGGACGGCGACCAACTCCGCCTTCGCCAACGATCGCGTCACCCTCGGGCGCCACTGGAGCCTCAACCTTGGCGTTCGGTACGACAAGAACGACGACCGCGACGGCTCGGGAGAAATCATCTCGCGGACGGGCGCGTGGAGCCCCCGCCTGGCGGTCGCTTTCGACCCCAGTGGCGATGGCCAGCTGACGCTCGTCGCAGGTTACGCGAGGTACGTGTCGAGGAATCAGGACACGCTGCCGGTCGTCTGGCTCCCCGGCGGTGGCCAGCCCGCCTACTTCGGGTGGCGCTACGAGGGGCCGTGCATCAACTGCGACCCGTACGCGCCGACCGCTCAACTCGTCTCTACCGACGAGGCGCTACGGCAGCTGTTCGCGTGGTTCTCCTCCGTCGGCGGCCCTGCAAGTACGCCGACCCTCGGCGCCCTGATCCCGGGGTTCAGCACCTCCCTGCAGGCAGGGGGGCTGCGCTCGCCCTCGGTGCAGGAGTTGTCGCTCGGGGCCGGGTTCGTCTTCGGCTCGCATGGCTATCTCCGCGCCGACCTGCTCCGCCGAGACTGGAGCGACCTCTATTCGAGCCGGATCGACCTCCAGACCGGACAGACTCCGCCCGACCCGTACGGCAACGTCTTTGACATTGCGGTCATCGGCAACTCCAACGAGCTCGTCCGGCGTTACGAGGCACTCCAGGTGCAGTTTGCCTACTCCCTCCCCGCCATCCGCATCGGTGGCAGCTACACCCTGTCGCGGCTTAGCGGAAATTCATCGCCGGAATGGCGCTGCTGCGCAGCCGTCCCGGCCACCGTTCTCCAGTACCCGGAGTACGTGGAGGCGAGCTGGAACCATCCCACGGGGTACCTCTCGTCTTTTGGGGACCCGGCCCAGCCCGCCGCCGATCAGCGCCATCGCGCCCGTCTCTGGATCGCCGGTGACCTGACCACGGGCTTCGGAACCATTACGCCCTCGCTGCTCGAGTCGGTCGATTCCGGGTTGCCCTACGAGGCAGTCGGTTTCATCGATCCCACGCCATGGGTGAACAACCCCGGCTACCAGACGCCTCCCACCCAGGTCGCCTACTTCTTCTCCAGGCCAGCGGCCTTCCGCACCGACACGATCACGCGGACCGACGTGGCCGTGACCTGGGCGCTTCCCGTCGGCCACGGGGTACAGGTGTTCGTCAAGCCCGAGGTGTTGAACCTCTTCAACCAGCAAGGCGTCGTTTCGGTCGATACCACGGTCGCCACGCTGGAGCCTTTCGACCCGTTCCACGAGAAGCCCGTGCGCGGGATGAACTACGAGCTGGGCCCGTACTTCGGCAAGCCCACGAGCGCCGCGGATTACCAGCTCCCGCGCACCTTCCGCTTCAGCGCGGGCATCCGCTTCTAGCTCTCCTCAGGCCATTCGGAGACTGCGGCACGCTGGCTCTTAGGAACACCTGGTTTCGTCTCGTTACGCACTTGTGACGAAGTCCAAATCTCACCCTAACGAAAAAGCCCACCCGTTCCTCAAGACGCGCCGTCCGTCGCGGCCGACACTCGTGGTGAGGAAAGGGGGTTCTCATGAAAACAATCCACAGCATCGGCTCACCGCAACAGGCCGCAAGCGCGCGGCTCCCACTCATCGGTCTGGTCCTGACGCTCGTGGCCGCCACGGTCGGCGCCCAGACCTTCACCACGCTCGACTATCCCGACGGGTTCAACACCCAGGCGTACGGGATCAACGAGCGTGACGACATCGTCGGCCGCTGGGACGACGCGGCCGGCACCACCCACGGGTTCCTGCTCCGGGACGGCGTCTTCACCGCGATCGACTACCCGGACGCGGTGTTCACGATGTCTATCGACATCAACAACCGGGGCGAGATCGTCGGCCGCTACCTCGACCAGAACTACGTGAGCCACGGCTACCTGTTCGCCAAAGGGAAGTACACGACGGTGGACTTCCCTGGCGCTCCGGACACCAGGATCCGCGGCATCGACGACCTCGGCCGCATCACCGGCAACTACCGGACGACCGATGTGGACGAGCAGGGCTTCCTGCTCGACCGGAAAGGGTTTCACACGATCACCTATTCGGGCTCCACGACCACCGACACCTGGGACATCGACGTCCTCGGCAGGATGGTCGGCGACTACTCCAGCCCGGACGGTGTGGTCCACGGTTACAAGCTCGTCAAAGGCGCCTTTACAACCATCGACTACCCTGACGCGACCGTCGGGTCATCCGTCCGCTCGATCAACATCCTTGGGGCGATGGTCGGCGTGTGGGCGGGAGACGACTACTTCGAGCACGGGTTCCTCCTAACGCCTGGCGGCCTCGTGCCGATCGACATCCCTGGCACGCTCGAGACCTCACCGCAAAGAATCACCACCCGGGGGGTGATCGTGGGCGTCTTCACCGACGCCAACGGCAACTATCACGGCTTCGTGCGTACGCCTGCCCGCGACGAGGACAAATGACGATACGGGAGAGTCATTCATGAGAGAAATCGAACGCATCGCGCAAATCAAGGAGGACACCATGAAACGGTTCAACCGGCTTTTCTTTCGCAGTCTTGTTGTTCTTTTCCTCTGTTTCGCCGGAGCACCTTCGGCGCTCGCGGACACGGTCACCATCACGGCCCAGCCGAACCCCGTCACTGTCGGGGCCACGATCGTCCTCACGATCACGCCCGCGCTCACCGGCCGTACCGAGGACTATTCATTCCTAGACTTCGGCGACCACAGCGATCGGATACGGATTGGCTATGACTTTGACATGGGCTGGTTCTTCCCCTGCGGCATCCATCAACCAAGCGTCACGAAGTGTGAAACCTTCTCCCACATCTACGCGACACCGGGCACCTACACAGTCTCCTACGTCGCGATGATCGGGGTCCAGCATGGCGGTGGGGGCGGCACGCCGCTGTCCGCGACGCTCCAGGTCACGGTGGAGTCCTCGAACATAGAGGTCGGGGGTCTCTTCGTGCCGACTGCAGCCCACCTCACCGGACACAACAACGTCAACTGGCGCACCGACCTCGAGCTTCAGAACCCCGGATCCACACCGGCCACGTACTCTATCGCCCTGCTCGCGCAAGGTCAGGACAACACAGCCCCGGCGCGCGTTGACCTGACGCTCGACCCCGGGAAGAGCATCCGCTACACCGACATTCTCCAGACCCTATTCGGGTTTTCCGGCGCGGGAGCTTTGTGCATCGTCCCAACCGAGGGGACTGTCGTTGCCACGAGCCGAACCTACGCCCAGAGCTTATCGGGCACCTACGGTTCGTTTGTCCCTGCCGTGGCACGGGACAACGCGATCGGCTTGGGCCAGGACGGCCGGCTGATCGGGCTCTCGCACGACCCGTCGCTGGCGGCCGGCTTCCGAACCAATGTCGGGCTGGTCAACGCGAACGAGTACCCCCTCACGGTCGAGGCTGACTTCTACCTCGCAGACGGGACGCTGCTCGGCACGGCGAGCTACGAACTCAAGCCGTTCGAGTTCCGAAAGATCGACCGGGCTTTCGAACAGTTCACCCGTGAGCGGGTCGAGGACGGCTACGCTGTGGTTCGGATCACGTTTGGCGCCGGGGGCCAGCCAGTGGAAGGAGCGGCCAAGCTGTTCGGGTACGCCTCCGTCATTGACAACATCACCGGTGACCCGTCCTACGTCCCGGCCATCCGGATTGCGCAGCCGGAGGGGGACATTGGTGGGTACTGGTCCGGGACTGCCAATACCAACGCCCCGGACGATTGCTCCGCTGCGACCCGGGCGTCGGCGTCGTTCACCCAAGACGGCGTGAGCGTGACCGGGACCGTCAGCTACGGCAGCAGCGCCGATTGCGGGGTTAACTCATACACTTTCGACGGCACGCTTCTTGGAAACGCTCTTTTCGGGAACCTGAGGCACGGACCCTCCACGGGTACGCTGAAGGGAACCCTCTCCGGCGACTCCCTCGAATTGGCAGCGGGGAGCCTGGTGTGTTGCCCAACGAACCCTTGGTTCCGGTTCGTAATGCACCTCCACCGGTAGGGCCGCTCAACTCCAGGCGGACGTGCCTCTCCTTACCATCTGCAAACGTTCGAACGCCCCGTCAAGTCGGCGGGGCGTTCGAGTCTTGCCGCCGCCTCACTGTTTTGCGCCAATCGGGAAGCGCGGGACGCCCTGAAACGACGCTGCGACTCCCGGTGTCAGGCCGTGCGCGGCGGCGAAGCCGGCGTTGACCAGCAGGACGGCGCGTGCGGGCAGCTTGTTCGAATACTTCGGGCAGGGGTCCACATGGCACGGCTGTGCGTCGGGGTGGACATCCGCGACCCGCCCGGTCGCGTCGAACCACACGATGTCGAGCGGGATCAGGGTGTTCTTCATCCAGAACGCGAGGATGTCATCCCTGTCGAACACGAAGAGCATCCCGTGATCCGCAGCGAGCTTGTCCCGGTACATGAGCCCGGTCGCCTTCTCCTGATCGGTCAGGGCGAGCTCGAGGACGATCCGGGAACCGTCAGGAGTGACACACTGGGGCGCAGTCTCCACCGGTGCCGCAGTTGCGAGGACGAGCAGGAGTGCCAGCATGGTCATGCCTCCGTCGGTATTGTAGCGGCAAGCTCTATACTCGCGCGTGCCGTTCGACGGAGGAGGCATGGTGCCACCGCCAGGCCCTCGCACCACCCGAAAGCTCTCACCCGGGAGCATCTACCCGCTGGGTGCCACGCTGACCGCCGAGGGCGTGAACTTCGCCCTTTTTTCCCGTCACGCCACTGAGGTCTACCTCCTGTTGTTCGATGACGCGGCAGGCAGTCCCACCGACATCATCCGGGTCGAGAACAAGGACAGATTCATCTGGCACGTCTTCGTCCACGGCCTGGTGGCGGGACAGCTCTACGGATACCGGGTGGCGGGCGATTTCGACCCGTCGCGCGGCCTGCGCTTCAACCTCGCGAAGCTACTCATCGATCCCTACGCGAAGGCGCTGACCGGCAAGGCCGTAAACACCGAAAACCTGCTCCTCGCCTACGATCCGTACGCCACCGACGCCGACCTTTCGCTCGACACGCGCGACAACGCGCACGTCGTGCCGAAGTGCATCGTGGTGGACGACGCGTTCGACTGGCAGGACGACGCCCCGCCTGAGATTCCCCTCGAGCAGCTACTGATTTACGAGGTCCATCTCAAGGGGTTCACCGCCCACCCATCCTCCGGAGTCAGCCACCCCGGTACGTATCTCGGCTTCGTCGAGAAGATCCCCCACCTGCAGCGCCTCGGGATCAACGCCGTGGAACTCCTCCCGGTCCACGAGCACTACATGGAGGACATCCTGAAGGAGCGCGGCCTGACGAACTACTGGGGGTACAACACGCTGGCGTTCTTTGCTCCGGAGCACTCCTACGGCACGCGCTCGGCCCCCGCATGCGAGGTGACGGAGTTCAAGACGCTCGTGCGCGAGCTGCACCGCGCCGGGATCAAGGTGATCCTCGATGTCGTCTACAACCACACCGCAGAGGGCAATGAGTTGGGCCCCACGCTTTCGCTGCGCGGGATCGACAACTCAACCTACTACGCTCTCACGGGCCCGCCGGAACAACCCGGCCGCTCATATCAGAACTACACCGGAACGGGGAACGCGCTCGACCTCACAAACCCGGCCGTGATCCGGCTGGTCATGGACTCGCTGCGCTACTGGGTCCGGGTCATGCACGTGGACGGCTTCCGGTTCGACCTGGCCTCCGTGCTGGGGCGGGAGGAGGACGGCACGTTCCGTACCTCGTCCGGTTTCTTCGACGCTGTCTCCCAGGACCCCACGCTGTCATGGGTCGCCCTGATCGCGGAGCCCTGGGACCTCGGGACGTACCAGGTTGGAAGTTTCCCGATCGATTGGTCGGAGTGGAACGGGCGCTTCCGCGACACCGTCCGACGGTTCGTCAGGGGTGACAAAGGACAGGTGCGTGACCTGGGCGCGCGCATCACCGGCTCGGCCGACCTTTACCGCGAGGACGGCCGCTCGGCCTACAACACCGTCAACTTCGTCACCTGCCACGACGGTTTCACGCTGCGCGATCTCGTGAGCTACGACGTCAAGCACAACCAGGCCAACCTGGAGGAGAACTGGGACGGCACGGATGCGAACGACTCCTGGAACTGCGGCGCCGAGGGGGAGACCGACGACCCCGCGGTGAACAGGCTGCGCCGTCAGCAGGCCAAGAACCTCCTGTGCACGCTGCTGTTCTCGGCGGGGACACCGATGGTGCTCGGCGGCGACGAGTTCCTGCGCACGCAGCGCGGCAACAACAACGCGTACTGCCAGGACAACGAGATCAGCTGGTTTGACTGGCGCGAGGTCGAGCGCAACGCGGACCTCGTGACGTTTTTCCGGAACGCCGTGGCACTCGCCCACCGCTGCACCATCCTCGAGAGGCGCAAGTTTCTGCTCGGCGTGGATAGCAATGCCGACGGAGTGGCCGACATCGTGTGGTACGGCAAAAATCTGGACAGTCCGGGCTGGGACGACCCCGAACTGCGGACGCTTTGCTACCAGCTCGACGGGAGCGAGCAGGCCTCGGAGCTCGGCCATTACCGCCTGTTCTTCATCCTCAACGCCGACCCGAGCCTCCAGCACGTGATGCTGCCGCCACTCTGGGAGGGCGCCCGCTGGGGTCGCCTCGTGGACACCAGCCTTCCCGCCGGCGAGGAGATCGCCCTGCCCGGCAACGAGGTGCCTCTCGACCCGCCCGGTTTCTACCTGGCCAACCCGCGCAGTACGGTGGTCTTGCTCGGCCGCTGAGCGCGCCTCACGCCTTCGGGCGGATGTTCTGGTTCAGGCGGAACAGGTTCGTCGGGTCGTACTTGGTCTTGACCGAAACCAGCTTGTCGTAGTTGCCCCCGTACGTCGCCCGGACCCGATCCTCGCCCTCGTCCATCAGGAAGTTGACGTACGCGGCACCGCTCGAGTACGGGTGGAGGGCAGACCAATAGTCGCGCACCCATGCCACGTTCTTCGCGGTGTCGGCCGGGTTCGGGTAGATGGCGGCGAGCACGTGGACGTACTTTGCGCTGCGGTGGAAGTACGCGGTGTCGCTCTTTCCCACCCTGGTTGCTGCGCCGCTCACCGGGTAGATGTGCACGGCCGTGTTGAACGTGGGGACCGCGGACCCGTGCGTCACGTGCGCCTCGATCACCTCGTCCGAGAGCTCGTTCACAAAGTCGGCCTTCCAGTAGTTCTGGAGTCCCGCGGGCACCAGGCCGTCGAACATGCTCTGGACGGCGGGGAACGGCAGTGACCCGAAGAAGTCGACCAGCGGCGGGCCGAACTTGCGCAGCGGTGCGATCACAGCGTCGGCCTTGGCCTGCGGCCCGGTATACATGGCCACCACGCCGCACACGGTCTTGTTGTGCAGCTCTTGCGGGAACGGAGGCCCGGGCGGCACGATCAGGAACGCGAAGAACGCGGTGAAGTCATCGGGCGCCTTGTCCATGAAATCGCGGTACAGCCGCAGCGCCTCACGCGACTTCTCGAGCGGCCAGAGGATCGGGCCTGCCATGACCTGGCTGACCGGGTGCAGCTTGAACTCGAACGAGGTCACGACACCGAAGTTGCCGCCGCCGCCGCGCAGCGCCCAGAAGAGGTCGGGGTTCTTCTTCTCACTCGCGGTCACGAACGTGCCGTCCGCAAGCACGACGTCTGCCGAGATCAGGTTGTCGCAGGAGAGCCCGTACTTGCGGGTGAGGTGGCCGATCCCGCCACCTAGGGTGAACCCCGCGATCCCCGTCGTCGAGATGACCCCGCCGGGTGCCGCGAGCCCGAACGCATGCGTGGCGTGGTCAACGTCGCCCCACGTGCAGCCGCCCTCGGCACGGACCGTCCGCGCCTCGGGGTCCACGCGGATCCCCTTCATGCTCGAGAGGTCGATCACCACCCCGCCGTCGCACACCGCGTTGCCGGTCACGTTGTGGCTCCCGCCGCGGATAGCGATCGGCAGCCGCTGTTCGCGGGCAAAGTTGACCGCCGCGATCACGTCAGCCACCCCCGCGCAGCGCGCGATCAGCGCCGGGCGCCGGTCGATCATCCCGTTCCAGACCTTGCGGGCCTCCTCGTACCCTTCCTCACCCGGGCGGAAGAGCTTCCCGCGCATCCCTGCCTTGAACGTTGAGACGGCCCCCTCGTCGAGGACCGCCGGCCTCGGCGTATCCCTCATTGCGTCCATGGTCCACCCCCCTTGGAAGTCATATCCGTGCAATGAGAAACGCACGGTCGGCCGTGCCTATTCCAGTCTTCGGGGACCAGGGTGGCCGCTTCGCAGGCGACGCTTCTGGGTCAGCGCCTCCGCTGCCGGGCATCCAGGAGCGCGCGGAGGTTCCTACCGAGCACCTGCTGCTCCTCGGACGGCAGCCCGATCCGCTCGACCTTGGCCCTGACGCCTCCCCATACCGGGCCCTCGTGCGCGCCGCCGTCGCTGAGCAGTGCCTCGGTCTCCTCGGCCGTGAACACGATACCCGTCCGCTCCACCGGAAGCTCCGGGTTGGCGGGGCAGGGGCGCTGGCAGAGCAGGCAACCGATGATGCAGTTGTGCGCGGACGGCGGAATCCAGGCGGGCCACCCGCCTACTCTCTCGTTGACCGCCACGAGGCAGCGCTCGCCGCGGAGGAGCACGCGGTCCTCGCCGATTGCTCCCGTCGGGCAAGCGGCCAGGCACACCGAGCACCCGTCACACTCGGGCAGCAGCTCGGGCTCGCATGGGCGCCAGTCCTCCGGAAGCGGCAGCGCCGCGTCCGTGAGGTAACCGAAGAGCTGCAAGTAGCTCCCGAATCCAGGGGCGTAGGTCACGTTGGTGCGACCGTAGCGCACGAGGCCGAGGCGCGCCGCCAGCGACTTCAGAGGCACCTTGAGGCGCTCCACCCTCGCCCCGGGCAGCCCGTGCTCCTGGAGGTCCTGGCGCACCTCCTCGAACAGCGGCGAAAAGCGCACGTAGGTTGGGGGGAAGACCGTCTCGACCTGCCGGTCCTCAACGGTGAACGTCACCAGGTGGGCCGGACGCGGCATCACCACCACCACCGCCGTCGCTGGTCCTTCCCAGGGGGCCTCGAACGACTCGAAACTCGCGAGGTTCGCCTCGAAGAACGCGGGGTCCAGCTCGCCTGAGCGCCGCCGGGAAAGGACGTCGTCTCTCGCAGCGTCGATCGCGGACGGCAGTCCCCAGCCGACGTGGTAGCCCCGCTCCGCCGCCCACCGCATGAGGGTCTCTTGCACCTGCCGTTCCTTTCCCCAGATCCCGCCCCTCGTCATCGTCTACGTAACCACGAAAGCATTGTTCCAGTAGTTACACACCTTCACAAGGACCCGAGCGGCTTCGGAGCTTCGTCGGCGCCGTCGCCTCAGCGGGCGCAGGCGGCGGAAAGGCCCTTCAGATCTTCCTCACAGCGTTGTTCTGTTTCCGGAATCAGAACAGGTTCTTGTAGAGCCCGTAGAACCACTCCTTGGTCCTCTCGCCGCTTCCGCGCTTCTTCCACCGCTCGAGCAGGATCTGTTCGCTACGCGCGATGTCCGCCTCGATGACGGTCCTCACCTCGCACGCGAAGACCTCGTCGTAGATCGCGACGTTCGCTTCGGCATTGGCCTTCATCGAGCGGGCGGTGAAATTCATCGAGCCGATCGAGCTCCACACTCCGTCCACGACCATGACTTTGCAGTGGATCATGGTTGGCTGATACTCGTAGATCTTTACCCCGGCTTTCAGCAACTCCTCGTAGTAGCCGCGAGCGGCGTAGCGCACCGCCTTGATGTCGATGTGCTCTCCCGGGACCACGACCCGCACATCGACGCCGCGCCGGGCGGCGGCGCACAGCGCGACCCTAATATCCTTGTCTGGCAGGAAGTAGGCGTTCTCGATCCAGATGTGGTCGCGTGCGGCCTGCATCGGTATGTAGTAGTGCAGCTTGGCGCCTGAGAGCTGGCTGGTGCGGGAGCTGGCGACCGCCTGCGCCTTCACGTCGCCCACCTCCTGCGCGACCGGGAACTGTCGCGGGCCGTCGAGTACCTCACCGGTTGTGTAAAGCCAGTCCTCGAGGAAGACCCGCTGCAACAGGAGCACCGCCGGGCCTTCGACCCGCACCACCGTATCGCGCCACTCATCCGGGTTCCGGGCGTCGCCGGCCCAGCGGTCGTCGATGGCAAGCCCGCCCGTGAAGCCAATGCGCCCGTCCACCGTGATGATCTTGCGATGGGTGCGGTCGCCCGTCTTCGCGATGGAAAAAAGCTTGCGGGGCTTGTAGATCTGAAAGTTCACGCCGCATTCCTTCAACTTGTCGCCCAGCTTCCCCAACCTTTCGCCCACGGCATCCACCAGCACGCGGACCTCGATGCCCTCACGGGCCTTGGCGCAGAGAGCCTCGACGAATTGCTCCGCCATCATCCCCTTCGCGAAGATGTAGAGCTCGATGTTCACGCTCGCCCTTGCGCCGTGGATCGCCTCGAGGATGGCGGGGAAGAACCCGTCGCCGTTGTTGAGCAGCGTGGCCTGGTTGCCGCCGGGCAGTCCGCTGGCCTGGACCTCAAGGTGGTGCTGGAAATCCGGGCTGGCGACGCCGTACGACGGTTTGTAGTCGTAAACCGTCCGCTTCCCGAAGGACGTCGCGCAACCGGAGAGGGAGGTCAGCGCCAGGAGCGCAAGCAGAGCAGCCGTCTGGATCCTACCGTGGGGGTGGGTCCCGGACCGCATCGGCGCCCCCGGAGTCGGGTCGTTCTGGCTTGGGCTCTTGGTCATTTCTACTCCTCCGTTGGGCTCGATGCCTCACCTTCTCTCCGGTAATGGGGTCGGTTCAATCTCCCACAGTCGCCAGGTCTTGTCGAGCCAAGACTGTTTCGGCTCCGGTGTTGCCGCCTGATCGTGAGGCGTCATGTGCGTGGCGTCGCAAGGAGGAGGCGGGCGATCTGCGCGTCGATACCGGGCTGCTCGGAGAGCCTTCCACGTCCCACGGTCCTCTTGCTTGCGGTGCGCCAGATGGCACGCACGGCGTTGCCGATCGGGTTGGACATGAAGACGGCCCGCTGGCGACCCAGGGCACGGGCGAAGTCGGCCGGGAAGGAGGCTGCGGAGACCGTCCGACAGCGCACGCCGCGCGTGCGCAGCCAGGCCACGGCTTCGCGGTGCGCCGCGAAGAGTTCCTGCAGCGTGGACCCAACAAGGCACTGGCGGAAGGAACCGTCGTCGCCTGGCAACGTGCCGCCGCGCGGGTTCGCGCTTGTAGTCAGGCCACCACGCTCACCCTCCAGTAGCGAGACGAAGTCGGAGGCGACGACCGGTGGGATGGTGCCTGTGCGAAACACCGTGCCGAACACAGGTTCGCGCGGGTGCACCAGGCCAACCAATGTGGCGGCGGGCGCAACGCCCACGGTGTATACCGGCCCGGCGAGCTGGAAGCCCAGCGCGAGGTAGCCGTCCACGAGGTGGCGCATGGCGGGATCGATGGCCGCCATGCTCGGCGTGAGCGCCGCCTCGCGGGGCAGCGCCGCCGCAACACTCATGACCACGGTACCGACGAGCAGGACCGCACCGGCGAGGATCATCACGACGTAGCGGAGTGCCCCGAGTGGGGCCAGGAAGGCCGGCGGGTGGTAAAGCATCCAGCCGATTGCCGCCCCCATTACGATCGGCATCACCTTCGCCATCAGGTCTTTCATCACACACATCGTACCGCGACGCCGCGTCGGTGAGATTCACCGCGCCGACCTACCGCGGCGGGAACGCCTCGTCGCGCCAATCTTGGCTGGAGAGAGCGAGCGAGGCACTCGCGATGTTCTTGACAGGAGTTTTCGGCTTGATGCCAACGAGATTCAGGCCTTGGCGCCTGAACCCATGTACCGCTTGACGAGCTCGGCAACCAATGGGTTGCCGGGAAGCAGCTCTGACATCTTCGGGAGAATCGTCCGCATGACCTGTCGCGCCCGGCCCTCCGCCCCCGCCTGCCACGGCTTGCCGTCACTGAATTGCCCGGTGAAGCCAACGGTCGAGAGGCCTTTGATGACGCCGAACAGCTGGGCCTGTTCGGAGGAGCCATCGGGCAACAGGCGAACCAGCCTCCGCATGAGCTCGACGGAACTTAGCGCAGAAACCTCGCTTTCAACCATCGTCCCCTCCTGACATCACAGCGGGCCTGACCACGCGCCTCGGCCGCGTGTCCCCGACTCCAGGGGTCACGCGGGAAGGATACTCCTTCGGCCGGATCACGTTCGGTAATCGACGGGCCAAATCGGATCGGGACCGCCGAGGCGGATAGGGTCGATACCCTACCAGGCCTCGTGTAGAATCCCGCCACCACGGAGGTTGCCTGATGAAAATGGCTGGTCGGCGACCGCGACCCAAACCATGCGGCCCGGTCGGCATCGGACACTCGAAGAGGAGAAAAGACCCATGAACGCGATTCTGCATGAGCTCCGTCACCAGCCTCTGAACTGGCTCCTGGTCTTTGTGCCCGTGGTTCTCGTGGCGGAACGGGTGACCCCCAAGGCGCACACGGCCCTGTTCCTGCTCTCGGTCCTCGCCATCATCCCGCTCGCTGGCCTGCTCAGCCGCGCGACCGAGAGCGTGGCGGCAAAGACCGGAGACGTCGTCGGCGGGCTGCTCAACGCCACGCTTGGGAACCTGACCGAACTGGTCATCGCCATCACGGCGCTGCGTGCCGGCATGTTCGACCTGGTGAAGGCGTCGATCGCCGGGGCCGTCGTGACCAACACCCTCTTCATGCTGGGCGCAGCGTTTCTCCTCGGCGGGCTTCGGCACCGGGTCCAGGAGTTCAACCGCGCAAACGCCCGTGTCCAGGCCGGAATGCTCCTGCTTGCGACGATTGCCCTGCTGATCCCGTCCGCAGTCGCGAACGTCGAACAGCTGAGCGCTCCCTCGTTCACTCACCCGCTCAGCGTAAGTCTGTCGGTGATCCTCCTGGCCGTCTACGCGCTCAGCCTGCTCTTCTCGCTCAAGACTCACCGTGAGATCTTCGCGAGCGCCGGAGGGGGGGAGCACGACGAGACGCCCTGGCCCCTGCCGGCCGCCCTCGCGACGCTCGCAATCGTCACGCTGTTGATCGCGCTGGTGAGCGAGATCTTCGTGGGGTCCGTGCAGGAAGCCGGTCAGGCCCTGGGGATGTCCCGGGCGTTCGTGGGTTTCATCGTAGTCTCGCTGGTCGGTGCCGCGGCCGAGATGACGGCCGCCTTCTCCGCCGCGCGCAAGAACCGCCTGGATCTGAGCGTAGGGATCGCCATGGGCAGTTCCGTGCAGATCGCCCTCTTCGTCGCCCCGGTTCTCGTGATCCTCAGCTATGTGGCGGCTCCCTCCCCGATGGACCTGAACTTCAGCGGCGGCCTGGTCCTCATGGTTCTTCTGACCACCTTCAACGTCTCTGGGGTGGTCTCGGGTGGCCGCTCCGCCTGGTATCTCGGAGTACAGCTCCTGGCTCTCTACGCCATCTTCGGCGTGACGCTCTACCTGCTCCCCAGCTGAGCGGAAGCCGATTCCCGGATCCCGCTGGGGCGCCAACGGCGCCGCGCACCCTGCGCCCCAGACGAAAAGACGTCTCACGAGCTGGGTACGGCTCCCACCGCCGAACATGCCGGCGAAGGGCCAACCATCGAAAGCCGATCGGTCGTGGACAATCTTGCCGCCCTTGAAGTGACCTTGACCTTCCTCACCGCCGGGCGATCGTCGCGGCAAGCTCAGTGCCCCTGCGTGCAAAACGTTTCGGGGAGATGGCTTGTTGGGGCGCCGGGCACGGGCTCGCACTCCGGTGAGGTTTAGTCCGGACCCTGTCCCCTGTGCCCTACGTCTTGTAGATCTGCTGGGCGCGTAATTCCTTGATGCGGTCGCGCAGCTGCGCCGCCTCCTCGAACTCCAGCCGTTTTGCTGCCGCCTTCATCTGTTTCTCGAGCTCGGTGATGGCCTTCGCGAGCGAGGCCGCGTCGGTGACGTCTACCTCCCCGACCCTCGGCGGCAGGAACGCTGCGTCGTGGTAGTCGAGGTTGGAGAGGGCAAGCAATGGGCTCGCGATGTCCTTGACGATCGTCTTCGGCTCGATCCCGTGCTCCCGGTTGAAGGCCTCCTGCGTCGCTCGCCGCCGGTTTGTTTCCTCGATCGCCTGTTTGAGCGAGTCGGTCATCACGTCCGCGTACAGGATCACCGTGCCGTTGAGGTTCCTCGCCGCGCGCCCGATTGTCTGGATCAGCGACGTGCTGCTCCTCAGGTACCCTTCCTTGTCGGCGTCCAGGATCCCCACCAGCGAGACCTCCGGCAGGTCGAGCCCTTCGCGCAGGAGGTTGATCCCCACCAGCACGTCGAACGCCCCCCGCCGCAGGTCGGCCAGGATCGCGGTGCGCTCGAGGGTCTCGATCTCGCTGTGCAGGTAGCGCACCCGCACGCCCAGCTCGGCGAAGTACTGGGTGAGGTCCTCGGCCATGCGCTTGGTGAGCGTCGTGACCAGCACCCGCTCCCCCGCCGCCACCCTCTCGCGGATGCGGGCGAGGAGATCGTCCACCTGCCCCTGGGCGGGCTTCACGACGATCTGCGGATCCAGGAG
Source organism: Thermoanaerobaculaceae bacterium (assembly GCA_035542075.1). GTDB lineage: Bacteria > Acidobacteriota > Thermoanaerobaculia > Thermoanaerobaculales > Thermoanaerobaculaceae > RBG-13-68-16. The sequence continues at coordinate 46,858 of DATKMD010000183.1, read as the reverse complement.
GCCGGTGGGACGGATGAGCTGCTCCACGACCTCGCCCTCGGTGAGCTTCAGCTCGTACGGCCCGGGCGTCGCGGAGACGAACAGCGCCTGGTGGATCCGCCCCTCGAACTCCTCGAAGGTGAGCGGGCGGTTGTCGAGCGCCGACGGAAGCCGGAACCCGAACTCCACCAGCGTCTCCTTGCGCGAGCGGTCGCCGTGGTACATCCCCCGAGTCTGCGGGATGCTCACGTGCGACTCGTCCACGACCAGCAGCCAGTCCTTCGGGAAGTAGTCAAGCAGCGTGGGGGGCGGCTCTCCGGCCTTGCGCCTCGTGAGGTGGCGCGAGTAGTTCTCGATGCCCGAGCAATAGCCCAGCTCCTGCAGCATGTCGAGGTCGAACAGGGTGCGCTGGGAGAGCCGCTGTGCCTCCAGCAGCTTGCCGGCGGCGTTGAGCTCGGCGAGCCGCGCGTCCAGCTCCGCCCGGATGTCCACCAGCGCCTCATCCAGCACGCGCCGGGTCACGACGTAGTGGGAGGCCGGGTACACCGCGACGCGCGAGTCCGCCTCCTCGAGTACGTTGCCGCGGATCGCGTCGATGCGCGAGACGCGCTCCACCGTGCGGTCCCAGAACTCCACCCGTACGGCGTGGTCCTCGTAGGGCGGGTAGATCTCCAGAACATCGCCGCGCACCCGAAACGCGCCCGGCACCAGGTCGAGCATCGTCCGCTCGTACTGCATCGCGACCAACTGCCTGAGAACGGCGTCCATCCCGGGTTCGCTCCCGGGCTCCAGGAGGAGCAGCATCCCGTAGTACGCGTTTGGATCGCCCAGCCCGTAGATGCAGGACACCGATGCGATGATCAGCACATCGCGGCGCTCGAAAAGTGCGCGGGTCGCCGAGAGTCGCAGCCGGTCGATCTCCTCGTTGATCGAGGTCTCCTTCTCGATGTACGTGTCGCTCGCGGGGACGTAGGCCTCAGGCTGGTAGTAGTCGTAGTAGGAGACGAAGTACTCCACGGCGTTGTCGGGGAAGAACCCCTTGAACTCCTGGTACAGCTGCGCCGCGAGAGTCTTGTTGTGGGAGAGCACCAGCGTCGGGCGGTTCAGGCGCTCGATCACCTTGGCGACCGTGAACGTCTTTCCGGAGCCGGTCACGCCGAGCAGCGTCTGCGCGTAGAGCCCGCCGGCGAATCCGTTGACGATCCTCTCGATGGCCTGGCCCTGGTCCCCGGCCGCATCGAACGGCGCCGCGAGCCTGAACGCCTGGCTCACCGCCCCGCGCCTCCCCCGGCCTCACGACAGATGGTGTCCGCGAGCGTGCCGATGCGAGCCTCCTCGTCCGCGCTGATGAACTTGTCGGCGAGGGCGTCCACGCACGCCCGCGCAAACTCGCCCAGGCGCTGCTCGTTCACCCGCCGCTCGCGCGCCGCCTGCACGACGCAGTCGAACCGGCGCCGCATCTCGTTCCGGATCGTGGGGGCAGTCCCTTGCGGGAGATTGGCGATGACCCGGTTCGCCAGGCGTCCTACCCCCCACACCATCATCCGGCGGGACGACAGGACGCCCCCGACCAGTGCCAGCACGAGCGCCAGGACGACCACCCCGCACCCGATGCTCGCCCACCGCCACCACGCTGGTGGCTGCCTTTGGGGTGTCCCGGTGAGGTCGAGCGGGCTGGTCTCCACGCCGCAAACCCTACCACGTGACCGGTCCCTGGCAACCGCCTGGAGGACGCGCACCCAAACGGGAAGGAGAAACTTGACACTTCCCGCGCGGCAGCCGAAGCTTGCGCGGATGTGGAAGAAGGTACTGCGCTGGCTGGTGGTCGGGCTGTTCGTGGGACTGGGCCTTGGGGCCCTGATCGGGCTCGTGCTGTCGAGGTTCGTGGAGCTCCCCGCCGTGGAGGCGCTCACCAGCTACCGTCCGGCCGCCGCCACCCAGGTGCAGGCCCGCGACGGCTCGCTGCTCGGCACGTTTTCCTCCGAGCGGCGCATCCCCGTGGGAGCGGAGGACATCCCCAAAGTCCTCCGCGACGCGATCATCGCGGTGGAGGACGCCAACTTCTACCGCCATCCCGGCGTGGACCCCCAGGGGATGCTTCGCGCCATGATCAACAACATCCTCAGGCGCCGGTTCTCGCAGGGCGCCTCCACGATCACGCAGCAGCTCGCGCGGACTCTCTTCCTCACCCGCGAGAAGGTGCTCCACCGCAAGATCTCGGAAATGCTGCTGGCGATCGAGATCGAGCAGCGCTTCTCCAAGGACCAGATCTTCACCTTCTACGCCAACCAGGTGAACTTCGGGCACGGCAACTACGGGGTGGAGGCTGCGTCCCGTTTCTACTTCGGCAAGCCGGCCAAGCAGCTCTCGCTTGCCGAGGCCGCGCTGCTCGCGGGTCTGCCCCAGCGGCCGGGCGAGCTCTCCCCCATCGATTACCCGAAGCGCGCCCTGGGGCGCCGCAACCACGTTCTCAAGCGCATGCTCGAGGAAAAGATGATCGACGCGGCGACGTACCAGACGACCGTCGCTGCGCCCCTCGGGGTCTCACCCCACTACGACCGCAACGTCACCGCCGCGTACTTCATCGAAGAGGTCCGTCGCTCCGTGGAGGAGAAGTTCGGCAGTCGCACGATGCTCGAGGGTGGGCTCTCGGTCGACACGACCCTCGACGCGAAACTGCAGGGCTTGGCCGAGGACTCGCTGCGCGAGGGTCTCGTCGAGCTTCAGGAGCGACTCGGGTGGCCGGGTGCGCGACGCAACGCGCTCGCCGACGGCGTGCGCGACCCCGCCGCTTTCCGTGAGGAGAGTTGGCCGTTCATCCGGTGGCAGACGAACGAGCTCGTGTACGCGGTGGTCACCGACGTCCAGGCCGCGAATGCCTCCCTTCTGATCGGTGGCAGGGGCGCGCGGCTCCCGGTCGAGGGCGCGAAGTGGACCGGCCGCACCAACCTCATGCGGCTGATCAAGCCCGGCGATGTCGTGCTGGCACGGCTGGAAGCGATTCCGGCCGACGCCTCCCAACCGGTGGTCGTAAAGCTCGAGGCCGAGCCCCGGGTGGAGGGGGCGATCCTGGTGCTCGACAACCGCACCGGGGCGATCCTGGCGCTGGTCGGCGGCTTCGACTTCAACCGCTCGCAGTTCGACCGCTCCATGCAGGCGAAGCGGCAGTGCGGCTCCGCCTTCAAGCCGTTTGTCTACCTGGCGGCGTGGGAGCGCGGGTACTCCCCCACCGACACGATCTTCGACGGCCCGGTGCTCCTCCCGGACGAGAAAAACGAGCTGACGTATTGCCCGCTGAACTACGAGCGCAGCTACCTTGGCATCGTCACCTTCCGGCATGCCGTCGAGCACTCGCTCAACGCCTCGGCGACCAAGGTCCAGCAGATGGTCACCGGGGAGGTGGTCATCGACGTCGCACGCCGCCTCGGCATCACGGAACCCCTCGCGCCTTACTCGTCGCTGGCTCTCGGCTCTTTCGAGTTGCCCATGGTGGAGCTGGCCTCGGCCTACTCGGGCATTGCAAATCGTGGCCAGGTCGCCGCCCCCTACTTCATCAGCCAGGTCAAAGACGCTGAAGGCAAGGTCGTGGAGGAGAGGCGCCCCCGCGTGCGGCAGGCGCTGCGCGAGGACGTGGCCTGCATCATGACGTCCGTCATGGAGGGCGTGATCCAGCGCGGGACGGCGGCGGCCGCGGCCGGGCTGCCCGGCCACCTGGCCGGCAAAACCGGCACGACCGACCGCTACACCGACGCGTGGTTCGTCGGTTTCTCGCCCCGCATTACTTGCGCCGTCTGGGTGGGTCGCGACCTCAAGGAGCCGATCGCGCGCCACCACATGTCGGGCGCCGAGGCCGCGCTGCCGACCTGGATGCGCTTCATGAAGGCGTACATGGAATCGCAGAGCGAGGCGGTGCGCCAGGAGGATTTCTCGGCGGCGGCGGGGGTGACGATGGTGCCGGTAGACAGGAACACCGGCCTGCGCGCCACCCCGGCCTGCGGCGACGCCGTGATCCTGGAAGCCGTTCCAACCGGCCGCGAGCCGGCGGAATGCAACCCCCAGGCCCACGCGGTGCTGGCACTGCCGTGGCTGCAACAACTCCCCTTCTACACCTACAAGCCGGGGGAGCCCCCGACCACGCCAGAGGCCATCGCGGCGGCGGAGGCGAAGCTGGCCGCCGAGGCGGCGGAAGAGCAGAACCCGCGCCAGCCCTGACGTTGGCGCGTCCAGGCACAGGCTAGACTCACGCCGTGACCCGGCTTCCCCAGGCACTCCGTAGGTCCCTCTCCGTCGCCCCTGCCCCGTGGTCCGCACCCGTGCAGGCACCGGCCCGCAATGCCTGAGCCGCTCTTCGTCCTCCTGGTGGTGATCGTCATCGTCGCCCTCATCTTCGATTTCTTCCATGGTCTTCACGACGCCGCCAACTCGATCGCCACAGTCGTCTCGACCCGCGTTCTGTCCCCAGGGCTGCCCGTCATCTGGGCCGCGTTCTTCAACTTCATCGCGGCGTTCGTCTTCCCCCTCAAGGTTGCGGGCACCATCGGGAAGGGGCTCGTGCAGCCGGCCGCGGCGACCGAGTACGTGATCCTGGCTGGCCTGGTCGGAGCGATCGCTTGGGACATCCTCACCTGGTACTTTGGTCTGCCCACCAGCTCGTCACACGCCCTCATCGGCGGTTACGCGGGCGCAGCCATTGCAAAGGTCGGGTTCGGCGCGATCATCCCCGCGGGTTGGACCAAGACTGTGGTGTCGATGTTCCTCTCACCCGTCGTCGGACTGGTCATGGGCCTCCTCTTCATGACCGGTGTTGCGTGGGCGTTCCGCAAATCGCTCCCGGCCCGCGTGGACAGGTACTTCCGCAAGCTCCAGCTCGTTTCCGCGGGACTTTACAGCCTCGGGCACGGCGGCAACGACGCGCAAAAGACCATGGGGATCATCGCGATCCTCGTCTATACCTATGAGAAGTCGGTCGGCCGGGCACCTGCCGACATCCACGTCGCGTTGTGGATGGTCCTCGCGTGCCACGCGGCGATCGCCCTGGGAACGCTTTCGGGCGGATGGCGCATCGTCAAGACGATGGGCTCCAAGATCACCAAGCTTAAGCCCGTCGGTGGGTTCTGTGCGGAGATCGCGGCCGCTCTCACGCTCTTCGGGAACTCCTACCTCGGGATCCCCGTCTCGACGGCCCACACCATCACCGGTGCGATCATGGGTGTGGGAGCACAACATCGGCTTTCTGCGGTCCGTTGGGGAGTCGCTACGCGGCGGATCATCTGGGCGTGGGTGCTCACGATTCCGTGCTCGGCCCTCGTGGCGGCGCTCTGCTACTGGGGTCTCGCTCCCCTGCTCAACCTGTAGCCCGTGCCCCGCGGCAGCGGGCTAACTCCCTTTTATGATGATGCTCTCGATAACGTTGGCCACATCCTCGCACCGGTCCGTTGCGTCCTCCACGAAGGCGAAGAGCTCCTTGAGCTTGATCACCTCGATCGCGTCGTGGGCGTTGGCGAAGAGGTCGCCGAGCGCCTCGCGGAGTACGACGTCGGCCTCGTTCTCCAGACGGTTGATCTCCACGCACGAGGCGATGGCTTCCTCCCGCTTCTTCCGGTTGGGAAGCGCGAGCACGGCCTTCTGGACCTCCTTGGCCGACTCCACGAGCAGGTCCGCGAGGGTGAGGAACTCGGGCGGCACCTTGGTGATCCGGTAGACGACCAGCCGCTGGCCAGCGGCGTCGGTGGCGTCGAGGATGTCGTCGAGCCGGGTCGCAAGGACGTGGATGTCCTCGCGGTCGAACGGTGTGATGAAGCTCGTGTTGAGCTTGTCGAGGGTGAGGTGGGTGAGGCGGTCCCCCTCGTGCTCGATTTCCTTGAGCTGCTCGACGCCCGAGCGCACCGACGAAAGGTCGCCCGCCAGCTGGCGGAAGAGCGAGACACCCTCGACGATGTTCGCGGAGGCCTGGTCGAAGAGGGTGATGAGGTCCTCGGTCTTGGGGAGGAACCAGCGCACTCGCTACCCCCTTGGCCCTGTCGGCACCCGCGGATCATACACTCCGACCGGGCTGACCAGGAGCGGCCAAAAGACCGGGGTGGATGCGCCAACTACGCTTTTTGCAGGATGTTGTGGAGCTCGTCGAGGAACGGCCTCGGCTCCATGTACCCGGGGATGCGGCCGACCTCGGCGCCGCGGGAATCGAGGAAGATGAGGGTCGGGAAACCCTCGACGTTGAAGCGCGCAGCGTCCTCGCGCCCCTCCTTCTCCGCGTTGAGCCGAACGGTCACGACCCCCTGCAGCGCCCTCTGCACCTCGACGTCAGTGAACGTGTTCTGATCCATGCGCTTGCACCACTGACACCAGTCCGTGTAGAAGTCCACCATCACCAGCTTTCCCTCGCCGCTGGCGCGGGTCAGCGCAGTGGGCAGATCACGCTCCCAGGGAAGCGCCGCCGCCCCGCCCGTCGGCTGAACACCGGAGTCGTGCGAGGCGAGGATCACCGCCACCAGCATCGCCAGGACCGCGACAACACCCCAGACCGAGGCTCGCTTCATAGCACCCCCCGGCGTGAACTTTGCCACACAACACCTACCGGTAACAACATTCTCCCAGCGCGCAGTGTTCGTGCGGGCGCGTCGAGCCTCAGTAGGACAGAGCGGGTACCGAAGGGACCGGCTGGAACCAGATGCGGCTGACCGCGACGCCGAGCGCCCTCGTGTCGCCTCCGCTGGGGATTACGGTCGAGGTGTACAGATCGAGCTGAACCCTCCCAACTTGCAGCAACTCGGGGGGGACCGGGAGGGCGACCCGTGTCAGGGTGGCACCCACGGTGACCTGCGCCCGTGAGCTGCCAAGGCGCAACTCGACGAGCGCAGGCTCATCCCGCGGCGCGAAGAGCTCGATCCCCACGACGCCCTCCCCGGCCGGGAAGCGGAACGAGGCATGCGCCTTCGTCCACGCCGCGGGCACCGGGGGGTTGCCCATCAACTCCGGCGGATATGTTCCCTCGGCCTCGGCACAGGCGAGGAGCAGCGAGGCCGTCTCCGGGAAGAACGTGACGACCGTCGGGAGGTGGGGTGGGGCCTGCAGGGAGGCGACGAATATACGAAGCGAAAGCGCCCGTGCGTCGCCCGCCGACCGGGCTTCGCCCTCCACGTTCAGGTCCACCCAGAGTGCCGTGTCGGGGTCCGGGGGCGGGGCCACGGGGATCGGGATGACTTGCAGGCCAGGCGCGAGGCGACCTCCCCAGGCTCGGACGCCGCCGACAAGCGCCTCGGCCCGCACCCCCTCCAACCCGGGGTGCGCACCAACGGTGAGGGCGAGGGTGCCTGGCCCGTTCACCGGAGGCGCCAGGAGCGCCGTTCGGGCGCCGCACCACACGAACCGGTGGGTCCCCTCCATCTCGACCGGGGATCCGCCGCGCGCCACCAGTACCGGGTTGCGGGCCAATCGCGCCTGCAGGAATCGCTCCTGGGAGAGGCGCCGGACCCGCGGTTGTTGGCACTCGAACTCGACCACCCGGGACGCCGGGCATGGCAGGTCCTCGCCCGGTCCCTCCGCCAACAGCCAGAGGGGCACCCCCACCGGCCCGCGGCCGGCCCGCTGCATCTCGGTCACGCGCAAGGACCTCATCGACAGCCGGCCCGTGAGGGTCGCGAGGTTCCTGAACGAGAAGAGTTGGTCCTCATAGATCAACGAGCCTCGGCCCTCACCATGAACTGCCCGCAACGCCGCCACGATGGGGAGTGGGTTGCGGTGGATGTACCGAACTGCGGGGACAGTCCACCACGCCGAGGCCGCCACTCCGACCCCCGCAACCATGACACCGACCTCCCGCGAACGGCCTAGCATCGCGGCGCCGGCCACCGCCGGCGTCGCGAGCAGCAGCCACACCAGCACCCAGTAGCGCGGGTAGTTGCGGTTGTCCGCGAAGATCAGCAGGAGAACCAGCGCGACTCCCCCGAGAGTCGCTGGCCACCAGCGGTGGGTCAGAGCGCGCCGCCACCCCCACCACCCGAACGCCGCCAGCGCCACGAAGAGCACGGCGACCGCCGACCCGCCCAGGCCCCGCACCAGGCCGAGGCTTCCCGGCGCCCACGACTCGGTGCCGAGGGTGGACAGGTGCTGCTCGGCGTGCGCCGCGCTCACCTCCACCAGGAAACCCAGCCCCCCCGTTGCAAGGGCCGTGGGAACCATGACCACGATCAGCGTCACCGCCCCCGCAAGCGCGCCGGCCACGAGACGGCGCGGCTCGCGGTGCACCCCCCACGCGGCAAGCAGGACGGCGAGGATCAGGAACGGAGCGAGCGGCGGCCGCACCAGGGCGGCGCAGGTCATCGCCACGACCCCGGGCGTGAAGCCGGCCCGCCCGCAGCGCAGCCAGAGCGCGAGGCCGATGATCGCGAACGCCGCGGAGGGTGTCTCCGAGAACCCCCGCGCGGCGTGAAACCAGACCCCCGGAAGGAACGCCGCCAGCGCCGCCCCGGCCAGCGAGAGCCGACGCCCGGCCACGCCGTCCCACAACCCGACCAGCGCCCAGAGCGCCGCGACGGAGAGGAGAGCGCTCGCGACCTGGAGCGCCTGCAGGGGGTCAGCTACGGCCAGCTTGCGCACGACCTTTCCGATGAAGACCCAAAGCGGGAACCCCGGGGGCAGGGGCATGTGGCGAGCCGGGTCGAAGTCCACCACACCGCAGGCCATCAGCGCCTCGTCCTGTTCCCAGGCTCCATCGGGGAGCAACAGAAGGCGCGAGAGCAAGACGAGCAGGAGGGCCACGGCGCTCACCACCCCCGACACCCAATGCCCCCCGACGGACACCAGCGGCCACGGGAACACCTTCGCCGCCATGGGGGAGACCCCTTGCCAGAGGCGCGTCACGCCGGGAGTCTAGCATCGGCGTACCCGTCGCCTTCGAATCACAACCTGAGACGATGGGCAGGCCACGCGCAACTAGTGGTAAGCTTCCCCGCCATGTCGGCGGTGTCGGTCGAGTTCCAGAGTGTGGGCAAGCGCTTCGGCAACCGGGGCGTGCTCGCGGCCGTGAGCGGCACCCTGCAGCGGGGCCGGGTACTGGTCGTGGCAGGCCCCAACGGTGCCGGCAAGTCAACGCTCCTCAACATCCTGGCCGGCCTGCTGCGCCCCTCGCGCGGCGAGGTGGTCTACCGCGAGGGTGACAGCCCGTTGCCACGCGCGCACTGGTTCGAGCGGCTCGGGATGGCGGCCCCCGACATGTCGGTGTATGAGGAACTCTCTGCGCTGGAGAACCTCCGGTTCTTCGCGCGCCTGCGCGGTCTCCACCTCGACAGCCAGGCGATGCAGGGGCTGCTCGAGGAGCTGGGGCTCGCGTCCAAGGAACAGAGCCGCGCCGTGGGGACCTACTCGTCGGGCATGAAGCAGAGGGTCAAGCTCGCGCAGGCCGTCCTTCACGAGCCGGCAGTGCTGCTGCTCGACGAGCCGTCGTCCAACCTCGACGAATCCGGCCACGCCGTCGTGGCCGGTCTGGTGGCCCGCTTCCGCGAGCGGGCCGCGGTCGCCGTCGCCACCAACGATCCGCGGGAGATGGCCTGGGCAGATGCGCGCATCGACCTTGCTCTCTGAGAGCGTCGCGGTCCTCGGCAAGGAGCTCACGTCCGAGCTGCGCAGCCGCGTTGCGCTCAACGCGGTGGGGCTTTTCGGCCTGACAACCCTGATCGCGGTCGCCTACCAGATCGGGCCGTACCGCATCCAGGAACAGGACCGGCCCCACCTGCTCGCGGCCCTGCTCTGGGTGATCCTGTTCTTCGCCGCGACCTCCGGCCTCTCGCGGGTGTTCGTCAAGGAGGAGGACGCCCGCACCGCCAAGACCCTGCGACTGGCGGCGCGGCCACTCGCCGTGTTGGCGGGCAAGTTCCTCTTCAACCTGATCCTCCTCTCGGCGCTCTACGCCTTCATCGTGCCGCTGTACTGCGCTCTCATGGGGTACTCGGTCCAGGGGATCGCCAGTCTGGCGTTGCTGCTCGCGTGCGGGGCCGTCGCGCTGTCCGCCACCTCCACGATGGTGGCCGCCATCATCGCACGCGCCTCCGGCTCGACCACCCTCTTTGCTATCCTCAGCGTGCCGCTGGTCCTGCCGCTGCTGGTGATGCTGATCCAGGGGACGCGCGCGGCGGCCGGGAGCACGGCGATTGCGGCCGTCCTGCCGGCGCTCCGGGGTATCGTTTCGCTCGGGGGTGCGACGCTGATCATATCCGTGTACCTGTTTCCGGTGGTGTGGCATGACTAGAGCCAGAGTGAGAACGCTCCTCCAGTGGGCACTTTGCGTGTGGCTGGTCCTCGTGATCCTGGGTGCCTTCTTCTACGCACCCTCCGCCCTCGGCTTCAAGGGTGAGTCGGCCCGCATCGTGTTCTTCCACGTGCCGCAGGCGTGGGTCGCGGTGCTGGCGTTCTGCGTGAACCTGGTGGCCTCGCTGCGCTACCTGCGCACCCGCGATGCCCTGGACGACGCGCGGGCCGCCGCGGCCGCTCGCCTCGGCCTGGTGTTCTCGGTGCTGGCCACAGTGACCGGGTCGTTGTTTGCCAACGTCATGTGGAACTCGTTCTGGAACTGGGATCCGCGCGAGGTCTCGATTGTGATACTCCTTCTCATTTACGCCGCCTACTTCGCCCTCCGCGAGGCGGTCCCGGACGAGGAGCGTCGGGCCAGCCTGTCCGCCGCCTACGCGGTCCTGGCATTCGTCACGATGCCGTTCCTAGTCTTCGTGGTGCCGCGCATCTACTGGTCCCTGCACCCGGATACGATCATCGGGGCCACCGGCAAGCTGAAGCTCCAGATGGACTCCCGGATGCTGCAGGTTCTCCTCGGCTCGTTAGTGGGATTTACTGGGCTGTTCTGCTGGTTGTACACTCTCGAAGTCCGGCTGGCTCGGGTCCGGTTGGCCCGCGCGGGGCGGGAGGAGGCGTAGACGATGCCCGGGGCAGAGAGCTTGGTGTGGGTAGCGGCGGTCACGGTCGTCATCTGGCTCGGCCTGTTCGCCTACTGTGTCGGCCTCGCGCGCCGCGTGCGCCGGCTCGAGGACGAGTCATGACCCGGAGGCTCGTGTGGACGATCGCCGGCGTGGTGGCGATCATCGGCTTCGTCGCCTTCGGCGCCGGAGCCTTCAGGTCCAACCTCACGCCGTACGTCAGCTTCCAGCAAGCGCGCGCGACCAAAGATGCGGTGCAGGTCGCGGGCAAGCTCGTCCCCGGCTCGGACAGCTTCGAGGAAGCCTCCTCCCGGCTGATGTTCAGCCTCCAGGACGATCATGGTGACGTCCTGAGGGTCGCGTACAAGGGATTGAAACCTGGGAACTTCCACGACGCCACGCAGGTGGTGGCCATCGGCCGCTTCCAAGGTGGAGTCCTCGAGGCAGAGAAGCTTCTGGTGAAATGTCCGTCGAAGTATCAAGGGGTCGAGGAGAAGGAGTACCGCTCCAGCTCCTCGTGAGATTCGCGGCGCGCTGGCGCCGCACCTAGCCAAGGGGGGAGAATGTTTCTACCGGGTGCCATCGCGCTGTGGGTGGCCTTTTTTGCCCTCATCGCGTCGACGTACTTCTACGTCCGCAGTCTGCGAGGCCACACCGAGGCCAGGGCCTGGGCGAGGCAGGCGTACGGGCTCGCGACGACGGGAGTGCTGATCGCTGCAGGGGTCCTGCTCTACCTCATCCTGACCCACGACTTCCGCGTTCACTACGTCTTCTCGTACTCGGATCTCTCCCTGCCCACCCGCTACCTGATCTCGACCATGTGGGCCGGACAGGAGGGCAGCTTCCTGCTGTGGCTGATGTGGGGGATGGTCGTCGGCCTGCCGCTCATCCGCTACGCACAGCACTACGAGGATCGCACCCTCGTCGTCTACAACCTCGCCCAGCTCTCCCTCCTGATCCTCCTGCTCAGGCAATCGCCCTTCCGTTTGCTCGCCGATCTGCAGCCCGGCCAGATGCCATCGGACGGCCAGGGTCTCAACCCGCTGCTCCAGAACCCTTGGATGACGATCCACCCGCCGATCATGTTCCTCGGCTACGCGGCGACTGCGGTGCCGTTCGCCTTTGCCGTGGCGGCGCTGTGGGAGCGGCGCTACGACGAGTGGACCAAGGCTTCGATGCCCTGGGCGCTCGTCACGGTGGTCACGCTCGGGTGCGCCATCCTGCTCGGAGGCTACTGGGCCTACGTGACGCTCGGCTGGGGCGGGTACTGGGGCTGGGACCCGGTCGAGAACTCCTCCCTGGTACCGTGGATCGCCTCTGCCGCCCTGGTGCACGGGATGCTCCTGCAACGGGCGCGAGGCCGCTTCCGAAAGCTCAACTTCTCGCTCGCCATCCTGGCCTACGTGCTGGTGGTGTACGCCACCTTCCTGACGCGCTCGGGCGTGCTGGCGGACTTCTCGGTGCACTCCTTCGTCGACCTCGGGATCACCGGATGGCTGGTTGCGAACCTCGTCGGGGCCCTCCTGATCGGCTTCGGAACGCTGGCCTGGCGTTGGCGGGAGATACCGACCCAGCCGGGCGACGAGCCATTCCTGTCGAGGACGGTGTTCTTCGTGCTCGCAATCGCCGCGCTTCTGGGCACTGCCGCGATGGTCTTGCTGGGCACCTCCGCGCCGCTCATCACCCGTCTCGCGACCAAACCGTCGCAGGTCGGTCCCACGTTCTACAACCGGGTCACGCTGCCGATCGGGATTCTGCTCGCCGCCCTCCTGGGCACCGTTCCCTTCCTGCACTGGAAGGGAACCTCAAAGGAGTTCGCAAAGCGCGTGGGGACGGCAGGTGCCCTCGCAGCGCTTGCGACCGGAGTCGGGCTCGCGCTCGGCGCCCACGGAGTGCTCTACGTGGCGTTCCTCCTTGTCGCCCTGTTCGCCTTCTTCTCCAACGCTCTGAAGACCTGGGACGAGGCGCGCGCGAAGAGGTTTCGGGTTGCGGGCGGTTACCTCGCCCACGTCGGGCTCGGACTCATGCTCGCCGGCATCGTCATCTCCTCGGCCTACGACCGCTCGCAGAAGGTGGTGCTGACGCTCAACGAGAGCAAGCAGGTCATGGGTTACACCCTCACCTTCAAGGGCGTTGACAAACCGACTCCGACGGCACGCGACGCAATGATGGTCGAGGTGCGCGAAGACGGCGGCAAGACCTACATCGCCCGCCCGCGCATGTTCCGAAACGAGAAGTCGAACCAGCTCGTGGCCAATCCCGACGTGCGGGTCCACCTGACCCATGACCTCTACGTCTCGCCGATCGAGTTCGACCCGGGGCGCAGCCCCGAGACCGGCCAGACGCTCGACCTCGGCAAGGGCGAGACCGGCCAAGCCGGCCCGTTCGCGGTGACTTTCGACGGTTTCGACATGTCCGGGGGCCACAAGGAGGCCCAGCGGATCTCGATCGGTGCCCGGCTCACGGTGCGCAACGGCTCCGAGTCGCAGCAGATAACGCCGACCATCAGCTCGAACCGGACCGGCTTCACGAGCGAGCCAGTGGTGCTGACGGGGCTCAAGGGCGCCGCGATCTCGATCTCGGGTGTCAATGCCGGCGCGGGTCGCGTGCGCCTCCAGGTGGAGGGGGTCGGCGGGGGCGTGGCGCAGCGCGCCGTGTTGCACAAGGGCGAGACGCTTACCTACAGGGGTTTCGCGCTCAAGTTCGACGACTTCGACCTCTCCGACTTCGACCCGCAGGCGGGGAAGATCAACATCGGCGTGGTTTTCAAGGTCACCGACCCGTCGGGCAAAACCTCCGAGGCCGAGCCTCGCTATCAAGGTGGAGAGAACGGGGAGAGGCACGAGGATGCCGCAGTTGCAGGCCTGCCCGGCGTGCTGCTGAGAGTCGGGCGGATGAACCCCAACGAAAAGACCGTCGAGGCCGAGGTGCTGGACCCGAGCGCCCCCGGAGACCCCGGCGAGCCGATGAAGTTTTCGGTGGATGTCACGATCAAGCCGATGATCGGCCTGCTGTGGGCCGGACTCATCGTGCTGCTGGCCGGGGGGATTCTGGCCGTCGTCCGGCGAGGGGAGGAGTTCTCGAATGCCGTCGGCGTCCGGCCGACGCCGAGCGCGTAGCGCGCCCGGCCCAGCCCCAGGCGAGAACGCTCTTCCGGATCCGAAGCCGCAAGACCGGAACTGCCGGGTGTTGAGCGTTGCACGCGCCGGTTGTAGTATGCGGTCAATGCGAGGCGTCTTCACGCTTCCCCTCTACCCCCTCGAAGGGGCCGTCCTGCTGCCGGGTGAGCGCGTCAGCCTGCCTCTGGCGCGCATCGGGACCCGGGCCATCCTGGAGCGGGCACAGGGTTTCGGTGGCGCCGTAGTGGCCTCGCTTGTGGATGGCGAGTCCGTGCACGAGGTGGGTGTCACCGCCATGGTCGCGGACGAGAGCGAAGGCGAGACGGCGTTGCACGGGGTGAGCCGATGTCGGTTGCTCTCGCTCGTGACCGACGACGTGACCCTGGTTCGCGCCGAGCGGTACCCGGAGCAGCCCCTGGCCGGCCGACGGGAGGAGCCCACTGCCCACCTCCTCCTCGCCCGCTACGAGCGGCTCTGCCAACGACTCGGCAAGGACCTCGCGGCAGGGATCCGCCAGAACGACTTGAGTGGCCTCACGTGGCGGATCACAGCCGAGCTTGGGCTTTCGACGGAGCAACAACAGAGCTTTCTCAGCGTTCCTGACCCCCTGACGCGCGGCAAGCTGCTCCTTGTGGCAGTACGCGAGCTCGAGCGCCGCGAGCGCTTCCTGCGACGTTGGGCCCACTTGCGGAGCACGACACCGTGGAACTGACAGGTAGCCATGACCAAGCTTGACACCAACCTCGACGCGTGCCAGATGTCCAGCGAGATCCTCCTGCGCCTGCGCAAGATCATGCGCGAGACGCTGCGCGCGATCCACGGCAAGGAGTGGGAGGTGACCGGGATCCCGCCGGAGATCCGGGATTACCTGACGCAGCGCCAGGCCCGCGAGGCGAGCATCAACTGGAACCTCAGCGACGCAGTCGACATCCTTGACTTCGCTGGGTTCGTCAATATCTACGACATCATGGAAGCGAATCCGCAGCTCCTTCAGCGCCTCCTCCCGCTGGCCCCCGACGCCAGCGTCCTGCGCATCCGCTTTCTGGAGCTGGACACGATAGTCAACCGGATTGCGTTTGCCAGACCGATCTCGGAGAGCGAGCTTGGCTTCCTCGTGACCTTCGAGGACCGACTCAAGAAGACGGTCAGCGGCTCCCAACCCGCCGTCGAGCAAGTGCCGGCCGCGGCGCCGACCACGCCCGCAAAGGCTCCCTCCACGCCGACGCCGCCACCCAGGGCGGTCCCCCCACCTCCAACTCCGCCGAAGGCCCCGTTGACCGACGCCGGACCGGCTTCCCACGCGAAGGCCGCCCCGCAGCAGCCGCAGGCGCCTCCCCCACCACCGCTTCCAGCCGAGCCCGCCACGCCAGCCGCCGCTGCCGGGCCGATCGGCCCCCAGGACCTGGACAGCGCCATCAAACGGAACGACAACAAGGTGATTCTGACGGCTCTCTATCAGGAGGTCACGGCGCTCGCGGATGGCCTGTGGAACGGATCGGTGGCCTCCCTTCAGGCCCGGACATGGGAGCAGGTACGCGAGTCGCAGTGGTACCACGACCGGTTCACCAAACTCGGACTCAAGCCGATCTCCGACTTCTTTGGCCTGTTCGACACCGCCAAGGAAAAGATGGGCGCCGGCACATCCCGCAACGACCTGCAGGAGTTCCTCAAGGACCACAACTTTGTCCAGGTGCTCCTGGCGCTCAAGGACCTTTTCCGCCAGCACATGAAGGCTTAGGGGTTCCCCACCCCTGCGCCCCGGTTCTTTCTTCTCCTTCTTCCCTTCGTGAACCTCGTATGTTGCCTCGCTGGCCGACAGCGGTCGCCGTTTTCTCGTTCACTGCGTGAGGCATTTGTATTGCCGGTGCCGCGGTGTGCTGTTCTTTCATTTCCACTGAGTGGAGGCTTCTTTCTTGCCCCGCGGGCCATGAGCGGTCGCTCGGGCTGGGCGTCGAGCCCAGCCCCCCGACCCGCCTGCGCATGCGACCGAGCAGGGACGTCTCCCGGTGGGGCCCCTCGCTGTTCGCATGAGACGGCGCCAGCGACACCCCACCGCGAGACGCCCGCTCGGGACCCGCACGCTCCGGCGAGATTGCTCCTCGGCCCGCGAGGCGGATTTCACCCGCACCCCCGCTCTTGGAACCAATCGGTGACGAGGATTGGGCACGCCAGAGCGTGTCCTTCCAAGCGTCATGGTTTCAATTCAAAGGGTGGGGGGGTTCAATCGTCGGTGCCGCGGGTGACCGATCTCTCCGGAGCCCGCGGGCACAGGACGCGCGAGCCGTCCTGGGGAGACGGCGGCGCGGCTTCATGCGAACGCCGAGGGGCCCCGGTGCGGATCGCGCCCTCCGGTCGCGGGCGGAGGAGCGTGCGGCCGCAGCGCCTGGGGAGACGCAAGGCCGCACCCTAGCCACCGCGGCACCGGCAAAAGAAAGCCTCCACGCAGTGGAAAAAGAAGGTCAGGGTTTGCGGGCAACAACCAGGAAATCGCGCGGACCGGCGAGCCACGCGTCGAGCTTCGATGCGAGCTCGCGCACCGCTTCGGGCTGGGAGTCCGTGGCGAGCGCCTGCTCGGGGGGAAACGGATGCAGCAGCCTCGTCTCCACCACCTCGAGACCGAGCGCGCGCATCACAAACGCCAGCGCCTGCGGGTGCACCGGTACCCGGTGGGTGGGATCCACCCAGAACAACCCCGCGCCCACTCGCAGAGAGTCAGGGTTGGGGCACTCGACCAGCATCACCCCGTCACGGCGCAGTGCGGCCGCGGCCGCCTCGACGACCGACATCCAGGTTGCAGCGGGGAGATGCTCGAGGAGGTGGATGGCCGCCACACCTCCCAGGCTCCCGGCTCTCTGGGCGCGCAGTGCCTCGAGAGCGTCGCCCACCTCGGCAGTGAGGCCCAACCGCTGGCACGCCGCGACCATGGCCGGATCGTTGTCCACGCCGCGCGCGGTCACACCCGCGGCGCGGAGGACCTCGAGAAGCTCCCCGCGTCCGCACCCGAGCTCCAGGACCGGGCTTGCCTCCGCCAGGAGCGGGACGTAGGCCGCCGCGCGCCCGAGGATCTCCTCCCGTGTGCCGCGGAAGTTGTCGACAAACTCCCGGGACGCGGCAGCGATCGCCGCCGGTACCTCGGCGCCCGTACCGGGCTCCGCCACCACCCGCAGCGGCTCGCCCTGGATCACCCGGTCAAGCAGGCCGCCGAGCACCGAGAGTTCCTCGTGCAGCCGCTCTACCAGCGCGTCCGTGCGGGCCGAGAGGGCAGGCAGCCGCCGGTCGCGGAGCTCCTCCCCGAGGGCCTGCACCGCCTCGACGGCGCGCTGCATCCGAAGCAGATCCTCCTCGACGCGCGGAATCCGCCCGTCACGCAGCGACTCGATTTCCCCCTGCAAGGCGACGGACGTCTTCTCGAGGAGAGTCAACGTCACGTCGACGTCGGCCATGCGCGCCTCAGCCGGCACCTCCCTGCTGGCCTGTGCCGGGGCCGCGCCATCGCCGAGTTGGTACAGGCGCGCAGTCAACTCCGGGACTATCGAGTCGCGCACATGTTCGAACTCGGAGCGAGTCGTCAGGTAGGCGCCACGAACGTCTTCGACTGCCGCCGAGAGCTCATCAAGGCGCTTCTCGAGGTGCCGCTGCAGTTCCTCCCGGGCAGCGCCCTCGCGGCTCAGTGCCGTTTTCCCTTTGTCGACCTCGGCCTCGGCCTCGTCCAGGTCGAGGCCGACCAAGGCACGCACGGCACGGCGCATCAGGCGCACCAGCCACCCCTTGTCGGAGCGACCCGCCGCACCCAACGGAGCGTGGCCGGCGCTCACGTGAACTATGCCTCGCTCTCCTCGGTCTCGGGCTCGACGTGGAGGGTCAGCGGCACGCGCACCTCGCGGTGGAGGTGAATCTCCGCGGTGAAGGTGCCGAGGCGCTTGATGTGCTGGCCCAGCTCGATTCGTCTGCGGTCGACCTTGATCCCGCGCTCGTGCAGCGCGCTCGCGACATCGGAGGTCGTCACCGATCCGTAAAGAGCGTCGCCTTCGCCGGCCCGACGCTTGAACGTCAGTTCGATCCCGGCGAGGTTCGCGGCCTGCGCCTCCGCCTCGACCTTCTCCTTTGCCTCCTTGACCTCCCACCGCTTCTGCTCCTGCTTGAAGCGAGCCAGGTTTGCGGCGGTGGCTTCGTAGGCAAGGCCCTTGGGGATGAGGTAGTTTCTGGCAAAGCCGGGCTTGACCTCGATAGTCGCTCCGCGTTCGCCGAGATGCTCCACGTGGTCGTTGAGAATCACCTTCATGCTTCGTGTCCTCCGTCGTACGCTCCCCCGCGGCGCAGGCCGAAGAAGGTGTCTGCGAGACCGATGGCTGAGAAGAGCAGCGCCACCGGAATCTGCAGGGCGAGCACCACGACGCCCAGCCGCACCCACCGGTTCATGCCGAACCGGCGCCCGAGGTAGAAAAGGATGATAGCCAGCCCATGAATGAAATACAACCCGAGAACCGTCACCAAGAGGTTTGAAGCCAGCCACTTGTACGGCTCGGGTGCGAACACCCACCCCAGTCCCCCGACCACGAAGCCCACGGGCAGCCATTCTTCCGAGGTGTAGAGGGGAAAGGGCTCACCGCCCCGTGCCAGGCCGAGCAGAGGCAGGCGGGGTCGCAGCCAGAGGGCACCGCTCAGCACATACAGCGCCACCATGGATGGCGTGAGGTACGCGACGCTTCGCATGGCGCGGGCCATCAGATCCTCGCCGCCCACCCCCTCCCCCAGCGTCTTCACGAGCTCGCTGGCGCCCGCCATCAGGTGGGAGAAGAGCTGGATGAGGCCCTCGCCCGGGAGCGTCGGCCAGAACACCGCGATCGCCACCCCGGACGCCACCCCCAGCGCCACCAACGTCACGATCGCCGCCCACCGCCCCGTGGTCCAGGGCCGCCGCAGCCAGGTCTCGATCGAGACTGCGGGCCAGACCACGACCAGGAGGTAGCCGATGCAGACCGCCAGCAGCCACGGCGTCCGGAAGAGAAACACGGCGGCCACCAGACCGACCGCCACCCATCCCCACGCCAGGAACGAAGTCCGGCCGCCGGCCATCACGTGCACCAGCGGGAGGGGCGCCAGCAGCGCCAGGAACACCCCGAGGATCGGAAGCAGCGGGAGACTGGCAAACACCAGCAGGGAAAACAGACCCGCCATCCCGGGGCCGAAGAGGCGAAGGGATGGCGGCGTCGGGGGGACCTGACCTGACGCCATCAAAGGCGCTACCTCAGTCCCCCAGGAAAGGAAGCAGCGCCATGAGCCGCGCGCGCTTGATCGCCCGGGTCAGCTTGCGCTGATAGATCGGGTTCGTTCCGGACACGCGCCGCGGCAGGATCTTGCCCGAAACCGGAACGTACTGCCGGATCAGGTCAATGTCCTTGTAGTCGATGTACTCGATACCCTCGGCGGTGAACTTGCAGGTCTTCTTGCGCTTGACGAAGTACTTCTTTTTGCCCATCTCACACCTCCGCGACAGCGGCCGCAGCCGCGGCCTCGGCGCGCTGCCCCTTCCTCTCGCGCTTCGCAGCCTTCTGCTCTGCCCGCACCCTTTCCATCTTGCGGGCACGCTGCATCTCGCGGTCGAGGTTCAGGTTGAGGTAACGCAGCACCTGGTCGGAAAGGCGAAGCCTGTACTCCAGCGGCTTCACCACTGTCCCCGGACCCTCGTACTGCCAGAACACGTAGAAGCCCTCGCGCTCGTGCTTGATGGAGTAGGCGAGGTTGCGCTTGCCCCAGACGTCTTCCTTGACGATCGACGCGCCTTCCTTGGCGAGCAGCGCCTTCAACTCGCCGAGGAAACCCTCGCGATCCTCGTCCGACAGACTGGGGGTGATGATGACACCGAGTTCGTACAGCGGCATGTCGTCTCCTTTCGGCCTTCGGCCCCCGCATCGAGGCGGGAGCAAGGGGTCCGCCATGCCAGGCGGAGCTTGGATTCTACCCCAATCCGCGGCGAATGCAAGCCTCCCGCGTCGCCGGCGCGGCACCGGTTCGGGGAGAGCCTCAGGAGGGGCCGCGCTGTCCAGCGCTCGCGTCCCGCCGCTCCGCTAGCCAGCCAACGACGGGAGGAACCCAGCAGAGGTTCGCGGCAATCGTCTCGAACGCTGTGTAGAGCTGTGTCGTTGGGCTGAAGCCGGCGAGTCTTGCCAGCAGCAGACCAACCGGGACAAGCAAGATCACGGCGAGGCTGGCAAGCATCACGGGGTCTCGAGCGTACCGGGCTGCGGCTTTCGACCACGTCCCCTCCTCTCGCCGCAGGAAGAGGAAGCCTGAGACGTTCGCGCCAATCTGGTCGGAGAGGGCGTAGAAGTACGGGATGTAAAAGCTTCCAGCACCGTAGACGTTCACGCCGAGAGCTCGACTGGCCCAGTCGATGACCCACGGCGCCCCAACGCCCGCGAGCTTGCCCCACCCGTACGCCTCGGCCATCGAGGCCGAGGCCCGCCGAACGCGCTGCCGAAGGGCAAACACCCCCTCGAACAGGCTCTCCCCTTCGCCCGAGAGCGTCCGCACGAGCCACTGGCCGACACCGCTGCGCTGGAGCCCGAACTGGTCAAGGACCACAGCAAGCACTACTCCGCTGGCGTACCCGGGAACCGTGTAGCTCAGGAGCTGGCGAAACTCGCCCTCTTCCTCACGAGCGGACTCGCGGCCATCGCTTTTCACGCTCGTCACGGAGCCGCGCGCCCCTGACGCTCAGTCGGCGGCGGAGGCACCGGAAGCCGCCTGATTGAACTGGGTGGCGGCGCGCGGGATGCCGAGACGCAGAGCGGCTTCGATGCAGTCGGCAGCGCGCCTGACCATCGCCGTCGCGACTTCCCTCTCTACAGGCTCGAACGGTGCCAAGACGTAATCCGCCAGGTCGGCCCACGGGTGTTCCCCGCAGATCCCGAGGCGCAGGCGGGGGAAGTCCTCACCGATGGCATCCACGATCGAGCGCAGGCCGTTGTGGGTCCCGGGGCCGCCGCGCTCCCGGAGGCGGATCTGCCCCAGTGGCATGTCAACGTCGTCCACCACCACCAGACACTGGCCCGGCGCGACCTGCTCGCCCGCCGTGAACAGGGCCAGGGCCTCCCCGGAGAGGTTCATGAAGGTCTGCGGTTTGACCAGAAACGTGGGACGGCCGCCAGCCCGGCGGGCGACCTTGGCGTGGAAACGGTTGTGCCAACTGTCGAGGCGCCAGCGCCGTGCCATCTCGTCCACGACCAGGAAACCGACGTTGTGGCGCGTGAGCGAGTACTCCGCACCGGGGTTGCCGAGCCCGACGACCGCCGCGATGTCCATGTGTCGAAGCAGCCGGTCCTACTCGGCCTCCTCGCCCTCCTCGCTGACGGCTTTGCCACGCTTGATGACCTCGGGCTCGGTAGGCTCCTCGGCGACGGCGGCAGCAGCCTCCTCGGCGGGCTTGACCTCCTCCTCGAGCTTCACGTGGTGGACCGCGACCGTGACGATCACCTTGTGCGGATCGTCGGCCAGCTTGGCACCCTCTGGCAGGGCGATATCGGCTGCGGTGAGGTGCTGCGAGAGCTGGAGGTTGGAGATGTCAACGTGGAAGGCCTGCGGGATCTCCTCGGCGAGGCATTCGACGTGCAGAGAGCGCCCGACCCAGTCGAGGAACCCACCGACCTTGACGCCCTCCGACTCACCCTCGAGCACGATAGGCACCTCGACCTTGAGGCGCTGGCCCTTCATCACGCGGATGAAGTCCAGGTGCGTGTACTGCCGGCTGATGGGGTCGATCTGCGCGTCCCGCACCATCGCGTGGCGCTCCTGCTTCGTCCCCTTCATCTTGAGGAGAAACACCGTGTTGCGCCCCTTCTCCTGCTTCAGCAACTCGGTGACGGCGTGGCGGTCGATCACGACTGGCACCGACTCCTTCTCCTTGCCGCCGCCGTAGACGATCGCGGGGATCAAGCCCTGCTGACGCAGCTTGCGGTTCGCACTCTTGCCGGTGGAAGTGCGCCGCTCCACCTCGATGACGAGCTCTGCCATGGTACCTGCCTCCGACCTCGCGGCTGGACCGCGAGGGGCGGGAACTGTACCACAAAACCGCCCGCGCGTCGACTTCCGCACGCTCTGTGAACGTCCTTCGCTGCGCCCTGTCCCCTGTGCCCTGGCTCTTAGACGAACAGGCTCGAGACCGACTTCGCCTCGTGAATGCGGCGGATCGCCTCGCCGAGCAGTTCAGCCACCGAGAGTTGGCGGATCTTGGGACACGCCAGCGCCTGTTCGGACAGCGGGATCGTATCGGTCACGATCACCGTCTGTACCGGGGACGCCATGATGCGCTCGACGGAAGGCCCCGAGAGCACGGGGTGCACACCGGCCGCCAGGACCCTGGCGGCCCCGCGCTCGTGCAAGGATTCGGCGGTCTTCACCAGGGTTCCAGCGGTGTCGATGATGTCGTCCACGATCACACAGGTGCGGCCCTCGACGTCGCCGATGATGTGCATGACCTCGGCGTGGTTGGGGCTTGTGCGGCGCTTGTCCGTGATCGCCAGGCCCGCCTCCAGGCGCTTGGCAAACGCCCGGGCACGCTCCACACCCCCGGCGTCCGGGGAGACCATGACGAGTCCGGGGAGGTCGAGGCGCTTGATTTCGTCGATCAACACCGGGGCGGCAAACAGGTGGTCGACCGGAATGTTGAAGAACCCCTGAATCTGTGCCGCGTGAAGGTCCATCGAGAGGATCCGCGTCGCCCCCGCCGAGGTGATGAGATCGCAGATCAGCTTCGCGGTGATCGGAACCCTGGGGCGGTCCTTGCGGTCCTGCCGCGCATAGCCGAAATACGGCATCACGGCCGTGATGCGAGAGGCCGACGAGCGACGGCATGCGTCCAGCAGGATCAGCATCTCCATCAGGTTGTTGTTCACCGGCGGGCAGGTGGGCTGGACGACGTACACGTCCCCGCCACGGACGTTCTCCTCGATCTGACATCCGCTCTCGCCGTCGGAGAAGTTGTACAGACGGACCTCGCCCCGCGGGATCTGCAGGTAGTCGCAGATGCGGTCGGTCAGTTGCGGGTGCGCGCGGCCAGAAAACACCACCAGCGGGTTTTGCTCGTGCATGCCATCCTCGCAACCGGCGATCTGGCTGGGGCGGCAGGACTCGAACCTGCACATGCGGGATCCAAAGTCCCGTGGCTTACCATTTGCCGACGCCCCAGTCGGGGGCGAGTCTAGTTCCCCGGCTGTCGCCTGTCCATCAAGTCTAGCGCTACTCCTCCTCGGTTTCCTCGTTGGTCCAGTACTTCTCCCCGAGCAGACGACTGGCGATCTGCTGGGAGCGCGTAGCGGCGCCGGCGGTATCGCCAGCAACCGGCCGTTCGGAGGTGACCCTCTGGTACTCGGAGAGGATCGCCTCGTCCAGCCGCTTCCTCGTGTCGGTGTTGAGTGGGTGCGCGATGTCCCGGAAAGACCCGTTGCGCAGTCGCCGCGAGGGCATCGAAACGTACACCGTGCCCTCCTTTCCCTCCAGCACCCTTATGTCGCCAACCAGGAAGCAACCGTCGAAGACCACCTGCGCGAAGGCCTTGACCTTTCCTCCCTTGTTCAAGTTGATACGGACCTCGGTGATTTCCATGTTTCACTCCTCCATGACCACGGGTCGCAGGAGCGAAGCCCGGCGGCCGAGAAGGGGCGCGATCTTTGGACGAAACGCCCCCAACGCCCCAGCGGCTCGCCGTGCACGTGTCTCGTCCTCGTAGAGCCCAAACACCGTCCCCCCGCTCCCCGAGAGCATTGCCAGCAGCGGCTGTGTGGCGCGCACACGCTCAAGGCGCTGGCCGATCTCAGGCCAGTGCTTCACGACCGTCGGCTGCAGATCGTTGCGGCAACTCCCAACCGGGAACTCGCCGCCGGCAGTCACCCATTGGTATATCTCAGACGCGGGCTGGGCGTCCAGCAGGCTGGCGTCCAGCGCGCGGTACACCTCGGCGGTGGAGACCGGCTCGGGGCCGGGCAGCAGGACCAGCCACCACGCTGGCAGGTCCGGGAGGGGCGTGACTTCCGAGCCGCGCCCCACGCCCAACCCGACCCCGCCCGTGAGGAAGAAAGGCACGTCCGCACCGAGCGTTTCGGCGAGCGGCTCGAGCTTTTCGCTTTTCTGAGGTGAGCCCCAGAGGCAGGCCAGGCCCACGAGGGTCGCCGCGGCATCCGAAGATCCACCGCCCAGTCCACCCGCCACCGGGATTCCCTTGCGCAGCCCCATCCGGGCACCCTGGCTCACCCCGAGCTTTTCGGCGAGCAATCGGGCGGCCCTCACCACGAGGTTGTCGTCGCCTGCCGGGACCACGCACGCGGGCTCGACGGTCAACTCGAGCGTGCCGGCCGGGGCGTCTTCGAGGGTCAGTTCGTCCCATTCCCCCACCGCCGCGAAGATCGTGCGGAGTTCGTGGTAGCCGTCGGACCGCCGCCCCAGCACCTGCAGGTGCAGGTTGACCTTGGCCGGGCAGCGCACGTGGACCCTCAAGGCTTTGCTCCGCACACCGGGGCCGAGAGCCACGGGGGTGGCGAGGGCGGGGCGTCGGTGTGCCACGCCTGCAGCGTCAGCTTGGCCTTCACCGAACCCGCCACCAGCGAAAGTCCGTGCACCAGGGTCGGGGCGCCAGAGACCGGGCCGGACGGGCTCTCGAGGTCGGCCACGAGCACAGGCTTCCCCTCTCCGGGACGCGCCACGACCACACGTGTGCAATGCGGCTCGGGTCCCTCCACTCGCACCCGCCAGACAAACCCCTCGGTGGTGGCCTCCACCAAGCCCGGCAGTTCGGGCAGTTCCCGCGCGCCCGCGGGGATCAAGCCGGCGAGCAGCAAGGTCGCCAAGCCCGGGTCGAGCGGCAACGAGGTTGTCTCGGAGACAGGCACCACACCCCTCGGGAAGGCCTCGCGACAACCCGCCTTGAGCCGGTTCACCCAGCCTCCCGCATCCTCGACCCACGCTGCCATCGCCATCCCTCCGGGCGGAACGGCTACGTTCAGCAGGAGCCTCCCATCGCCCGCGCGCACCGTGAGAATGAGGTCCCGGCGCCCGCAGCAGTCGAGGCGGTAGAGCGCGGCGAAGGCCGGGGGCTTGGCGACCAGTGCTTCCCACCCGCGGGGGAGCGGCGCCGGCGGGGCCACATGCCGGCAGCCGGCCGCGGCCAGGAGCAGAGCGAGGACCGCCGCCCTACGGGGCAGGCGCACCCGCGACCTCGGACAGCTTTTTCTCGATCCGCTCCTTCTGGCCGGTCTCTTCGGGGCCGAGCGCCAGTGCCTTCCGGTACTCATCCGCGGCCCTCGTCTTGTCCCCCCGACTCCGGTACAGGTCGCCGACGTGCTCGCGCAGCGTGGCGTCGAAAGGCTCCAGGCGCATAGCCTCGACGAGGTGCTTCTCGGCGCGGTCGAGATCACCAAGGCGGAAGTACACCCACCCAAGCGAATCCTGGAAGGCCCCCGAGGTGGGCTCGAGCTCGACGGCCTTGGTCAACATGACCCGGGCCTCGTCGAGATGCACATCGCGATCGGCGAACATATACCCGAGGTAATTGAGCGCCGAGGCGTTGTCCGGTTGTTTTGCGATCAGCTTGCGGAACTGCGTGACCGCGTCGTCCCAGGACCCGGAGCGTTCGAGGGCCGCCGCATACGCGAACTGCAACGCGGGTTCATCGCCGAGGCGGGCCACCGCGTCCTTCGCCCGGGCCGCCGCCTCTGCAAACAGCTTTCGGCGATCGAGAACCCCGAGGGCCGAGACGACATCGTCAGTGTCTCCGGCGAACAGGCGGTTCAGGATTTCGTTCCCCGCTTTCTCCTCCCCGGCGCCGAGGGCGAACTCGGCCTCGAGGTTGCTGCGCAGGCGTGCGGCATCGGGGTCGTCCTCGGCCTTGGCCGCACGGAAGAAGTCCAGCCCCTCCTTGTAGGCTTGCCGCTGCCGGTAGTACTCGCCCCAGAGCGCGAGCTGCCGCCGCATCAGCACCTTGCCGCCGCACCTCTTGAGCCATAGGAGCGCGTCTTCGGTCTTGTGGTCCAGGAGCTCGAGCGCCGCACGCTCCTGCGCCACCTCGCATGCCGCATCCTCGCCCCCGGGCTTGCTCACGTCCACCTGTTTCCAGAGGTCATCGAGGATCGTGCGCGCCTCGGGGAACTTTCGGTTGTCGATCAGCAGGCGCGCCAGCCCGAACGCGGCGTCGGGGTCGTCCGGGGTGGCGGCCAGCACCTTTCGGTACAGTCGCTCCGCCGCCTCGACGTGGCCGTCGCTCGCCTCGATCATGGCTTTCAGCACGAGCGCATCGCGCTGGTTGGGGTCGCCGACCAGCACCTCGTCCAGCACCTGCCGAGCCTTGTCCTTGTCCCCGGAGCGTGCCAGCAAGGTCGCCCAGCGCGTCAACCCCGAGAGGGTCGCCCCTTCCTTGTGCAGGAAATCCCCGAGGACTTGTGCGGCCTCCTTGAACTTGCGGTCTGTCGTGAGGGCATCGACGAGTTCGAGCGTTGCGCGCTGGCGCAACTCGGGGACCGCTTGGGCACGCCGGAACCAGTCTGCGGCCTCACCGAGCTTGCCCATCTGACGTTGTGACTCGCCCGCGAGGATCCACAGGCGCGGGTCGTTGGGGCGCTCGTCCAGCAGGTAGCGCACCTGCTCCCAGGCTTCGGCGCCCCTCTCCAACCGAATCAGCGTCTGCGCCAGCACCAGCCGGGCCTGGTCACCCTGGGGAACCGCATCGAGGCCCAGGGCGAGGTGCCTGGCCGCGGTCTCGAGGTCCGCCGGGCCCTGCGCCGCCTGGGCCAGAAGCATGCCGAAGGTGGCCTCTCCGTTGGGACCGAGGTCCCCACCGGTCCTTCGGAACTGCTTGATAGCTTCGTCGTTCATTCCGGCATCGGCGAGGGCAAGACCATACTCCTCGGCCAGCCCGGGGCTGTCGGGGTCGAGCTCTGTGGCACGACGGAGGAGCTTGAGGCCCTCCGCAATCTCCCCGGTCAGGAGACGCAGCTGCGCCTCTGCCACCAGCGCAAGGGCCTCCGCAGATCCCGCACCCGCAGCGGGTGCCCCCCCCGCAGCCGTCCCGAGCCAGGCGCAACCCAGGACCAGCCCGACTGCCAACGTGATCTCCACGCTCCGCTTCACCGCCACCTCCGAACCCGTTATTTTAGCCTGCATTTCCCCACGAACTCGGCCCGGTGGCGTGTCAGGGCTTGAGGGCATCGCTCCAGGCCGGCACGCTCGTGCTCGCCTTCTCAGGGAGCACAGCGACGTCTCGCGCTCCTCGCACGGCAACCTGCCTTGCGACCTTTCGCCCTCCGTGAGAGAGAACCACGAGAAGGTCGCCGCTGACGGCCACGACGTCTTCGCCGGCCACCGCGACCGCCGTAACCGGGGCCGGCAATGAGACGCGGGAGCGCTCCTTCAGCGGCGTCTTCTTCGACCCGGGGTCCGCACGAACCACGAGAACCTCCCCGGTGCCGTTCCGATCGAGTCCCACGGCCACGTCCCACTCGTTCGGCAGCATGCACAGGGCACGCACGCCGCCGCCCGCGGCGAGAGCCGGACGGGCCACCGGCTCACCGGTGATCGCCGCCTGCAGGGAGTCTTTGCCCGCGACCAAGGCGAAGGTCCCCTTCGGGGCCACCGCGACGTTCCTGCCCTCTTCCGCAAGACCGACCTGCGCGACCCGCTCCACCCCGAAGGCATCAACAAACAGAAGGACACGGGCGCCCGGCACTTCCGGAATGATGGCGACCGTCGCGCCATCGCGGGAGCAGGCCGCGCGCCGCGCCCCGGGCAACCCATCCAGACGAACCCTCTCCAGCGGCAGGCGCTCCGGGTAGGACAGCGCCACGAGCGCTCCGGGCACGACCACGTACATGCGATCGTCCTGAGCGAAGAAAATGGGGAAAAGCCGTCCGGGCCAGCGCTGGACGGTGCCCGTGGGGTTGACGACCGCCGTCGCATCCTCCGCCCGCAGTGGCACGAGCACGCGTCCGTCGGGCGCGGCAAAGATCGCGATTCCCTCCCCGGGGAGCTCGGCAGAGCGCAGGGCGGCGCCCTGGACGGTGTCCACGAAAACCACCCGGTCGGTCCCGAGCACCGCTGCCACCGCGGCAAGCACAACCGCTGCTGTCACGCGGGAAGTCTACCGTGTCCTCTAGAATCCGGATGTGGCGACCGACCTGGCCCGGGAGATCACGATTCATGCACGGGAAGTCCTGGGCTTCGATCTCGTCGGCTTCACCACCGCGAACCCGCTACCCGGCGCCGTGCACCTGGCACGATGGGTGGCCGATGACAAGCACGGCGAGATGAACTACATGGCCGAGACCGCGCACGTCCGCGCCGACCCGGCCGCATTTCTCCCGGGGGCACGGACCGTGGTGTGCGTCGCCATGAGCTACCACACGGAGCCGGAGCCTCCGGAACTCGAGGGTAGCGGCGGCCGGGCCGTGGTGGCGCGCTACGCGCGCCGCAAGGACTACCACGGGGTGATCAGGAGGCGCCTGATTCGCCTCGGGCGCCACGTCAGCGGGCTGGCCCCGGCGGCACGCTGGCGCACCGCGGTCGACACCGCGCCCCTGCTCGAGAAGGAACTGGCTCAGCGCGCAGGTCTGGGCTGGATCGGGAAGAACACGTGCCTGATCAATCGCAGGCTGGGCAGCGATGTGCTCCTGGGGGAGCTGGTGACCACGGTCGAGCTGCCCCCCGACGAGCCCGAGGGCGACCACTGCGGCACATGCAGCGCCTGCCTGAACGCCTGTCCCACGCGAGCCTTTTCGGAACCGGGGAGTCTCGACGCCCGGCGTTGCATCTCCTACCTGACCATCGAGCACCGGAGCGCGATCCCGGACAACCTCCTCCCGAGGTTGGCGCCCCACCTGTTCGGGTGCGACATCTGCCAGGCCGTCTGCCCGTGGAACCGTCACGCCCCGCAATCGTGCTCGCCGGCGCTCGCCACAAGGAAGCCCCTTGGCGAGCTGACACTCGCGGCCCTCGACGGCCTCCGCGAGACCGAATGGGCCGCTCTGTCGGCCGGCACGCCGCTGCGCCGCCTGGACTTCCCACGCCTGCGCAGAAACCTCGCTGCCATCGCGGGCGCCCCGTCCGGCTGAGCCCTCTCCCGCGAGCGCGACCGCGCCCCGGCGCGAGCCCGGAGAGGGACGTCCCCGAAACAGACCCCGTGAACTGTTTGACAGAAAAGGACATACTGCAGTTCCGCTGCAACCCGGAACGAGGAGATCAGCGCCCGGGAGCACCTTGACAATCGCCCCGGGGGGGACTATAAACCGCCGGTCAGGGGCTGAGTCTGCCCCGGCGGAGGTGAACGCCCACCGCCACAAGAAGGAGGAGCGAACGACGCGGGCTCCCACCGCGCTCGGGCAGCCGGTGATCTCCCGTTGGTGCACGCTTGCAATCTGAACATCTTGTGCTAGGTTGCACATTGAACTTCATGCGAGTACGATGCGAACCGGCATCGCGAGATGCCAACCTCAATGGGTGAGGAAAGGAGAGCTGAGATGCGCAAGAGTCAGGTTTTCGTTGGTGTGTTGCTGTTGGTTGCGGCCGTTCTGGCCGTCGGCTGCGCAAAGCCGCCGCAACAGGAGATCGATGCTGTCAAGGCCGCGCTGACCGCCGCCGAGCAGGCCGAGGCGCCCAAGTATGCCGCCGAGGCGTGGGACAAGGCCCAGCAGGCGATGAACGCGGTCAATGCCGAGCTCGAGGCTCAGAACGCCAAGTTCGCCCTGTTCCGGTCCTACACCAAGGCCAAGCAGCTCATCGCCGACGCCACCACCGCTGCCAACGCCGCCAAGGATGCCGGCATTGCGGGCAAGGAGAAGGCAAAGAACGATGCCACAGCCGCCATTGACGCGGCCAAGGCCGCTCTGGCCAACGCCGAGACGCTGTTCGCCTCGGTCGAGAAGTGCCCGCGGGCGAGGGGTGCCAAGGAAGTGAAGAAGGACCTCGCAGCGGTCAAGGGCAACCTGGACGCGATGAAGAACCAGGTCGCCGATCTCGACGCCAAGTTCACGAAGGAAGACTTCTTTGGTGCCAAGGCTGCGGCCGACACCCTGAAGGGGCAGGTCGACCCGGTCGCCAAGGACCTCGAGGGCATCAAGACCAAGTTCAAGTGCAAGTAACGCTGCTCCGCTTGGGCTTCAAGGGAACGGCGGCGGGCAACCGCCGCCGTTTTCCTATGCACGCGGTCGCGGCGCTGATGACCCCGGTTCTCGGGGCGCTGGTGCTCATGGCCCTGGCATTTGTGGCCCTCCCCGTGGCCTGCGCCCGTCATCAGGTTCCCAACGTGGACGGGGCCAGGCGGGCTGCCCGAAAAGCGATCCAAATCGTGCGCCCGAGTGCCCCGACCAAGGCGAGGCTCATCGAGCAGCTGGTGGCTCTCGCGGAGGTGGCCACGGCCGCCGAGGCCGCCGCTCCCTGGTGGCAAGGGTCCGTCGGCAGGACCGAGGCGGCCTGGCTGCGGGTCGTTCGGACCGCCCACGACACCACCACCGCTGCCCGGGCCGTGGAGTCCAGTGCCCGCAGGGCTTACACTACGTTGCACACCGACGTGCGAGATGAAGTGGTACGAGCCCAGGCTGAGATCGGTGAAGCAGGAATGGGGCGCCGCGAAGCGGCCGCGATGCAGCAAGCCCTCTTGAGCCTGAAGCTGGCCGAGAGGTTGGCGGAGGCCGGGCGCCACCAGCCGGCCGTCGAGGAGCTGCGTGAGGCACGGCAGGGTGCTGCCGTTGTGCATCACGAGTGGGCGTCTCTGCACGCGCGTTTCGGGGAGCCGTCCAACCTGCGCCAGTGGCAAGCGTGGGCGGAGATGACCATCGAGGAGAGCCGGCGCGCGGGCGAAACGGCGATCCTAGTGGACAAGCTGCGCCGACGCGTCACCCTGTACCGCGACGGCAAGGCGGTTGTCCACTTCCCGGCCGAGCTCGGGGCCAACGGCTTGCGGCGCAAGGAGCACGCCGGTGACCGGGCCACGCCGGAAGGCATGTACCGCGTGGTCCAGGTCAAAGAAGCCTCGAAGACACGTTTCTACAAAGCGCTCCTCATCAACTACCCCAATGATGAGGACCGTATGCGATTTGCCCTCGGCCAGCGCCGCGGACAGATCTCGGCTGCGGCCGGGATCGGCAGCCTGATCGAGATCCACGGTGACGGGGGCGAGGGGCGGGACTGGACCAATGGGTGCATCGCGTTGACCAATGAGGATATGGACCGACTTTTCGCGCACGTGCATGTGGGAACGCCCGTGACGATCGTGGGGACCTATGGACGCTGAGCCTGAGGTTCTCACGCCGCTCCCCGAGCCACGCCGGCGCTCTCGCTGGGTGTTGGCGATGGCACTGGGTTTCGCTGCGGTCGCGTTCGTCTGTTGCGGGTCGGCTGCGGTGCTGGCCCGACTTGGGCGGCCGCTGGTGGCCACGCCTTTCGACGCCACGGCGACGGCAAGTGTCGCCACGACGGACGCATTCGACCTGCGGAAGCACGCGGTGCAGGCCGAGAAGGAGCTATCGAAGCTCCACCCAAAGGGCGTCTACATCGTCGTGGATACGTTCCAGAACCGGCTGCACCTGGTGGAAGACGGCAAGGTCATCCGGACTGCGGTCTGCTCCACCGGCACCGGGATCGTTCTCAAGGACCCGCGAAACGGGAAGCAGTGGATCTTCGACACCCCATTGGGCGAGCGTGTGGTGGAGAGGAAGGTGAAGCACCCCGTGTGGGCCAAGCCGGACTGGGCCTTTGTCGAAGAGGGCCTGTTGCCTCCCACGGACCCCAACGAGCGCTTCGACGACGCCTCCCTGGGTGACTATGCCCTTTACATCGGGGACGGCTACATCATCCACGGCACCCTGTTCAAGAGCCTTCTGGGCCGTCGTGTCACCCACGGCTGCATCAGACTCGGCGATGAGGACCTGGAGTTCCTGTACCGCCATGCGCCCATCGGCACTCGCGTGTATCTCTATTAGCCTGGCGGCGGCAGGCGCCAGGGCCGGGGACGTGCCACCTGACCCGGCGCGCGTGGCCGCGCTCGAGCTCGAGACGGGACTCGCCAAGCGACCCTCCGTGTATCTCGTCCTCGATCCTCAGCGCCGGGTGCTCGAGATCAAGGCGCGGGGAGCGGTCCTCGACACGGTTCAACTCACTGGAATCGAGATCATCAGCCAGCAGCCGTTGCTGACCCGTGACCTCCCCGACCACCCGCCGATCCCGGCGCTCTGGACAATCAGGAACGGTCCGGGCGACACCGACCGGGAGGTGATCGCCCCCAGTGAGCTGCGCCCGGCCCCAAAGGACGACGAGGAGGAGGAAGCGGAGCCGACGCCGCCCATGCCCCCAACGGAACCGACGCCGACGCCCACACCGCCCCCAGCAACGCCGACGTCATACCGCAGCCGGCTTGCCAACGGATGGGACCTCTGGATCACCGACCGTCTGCCCCCGCAGAGCCTCTTCGAGACCTTCATCGCGGCGGTGAAGGACGGCTGGAGCCGGCTCCGCGGCCTCGCCCAAGACCACCCGCCCGCGATCACGCTCGCGATGGCGGACGACGACGCCCGGCGGATCCACCACCTGATGCGCTCCGGGACCGCGATCCTGGTAGCAAGCGAGATCTAGCCCCCCGCCACTCCGTCAAGGCGTGAGGGCTAGTCCACTACCCCGCCCACCCAAACGCTGAGGCGTGGAGTGTCACGCCTCCACGCCTTCAAGCCTTCACACCTGTCTCTTCAGTTTGAGCGAAGCTTGGAGACCCGATCCATGACGTCGCGGAAAGCCGGGTTGATCGCCAGGACCTCGCTGAAGCTCGCGAGGGCGGCCGCGGTGTTTCCCGCCGCTTCCTGCGCCCGCCCGAGCTCGTAGCGCAGGCCCAGCTCCATCTCGAGGGCGACCCCCGGTGCCGTCAGTGCCCGCGCGTACCACTCCGCACCCTGCTCGGGGAGCCCCTTCTCCATGAAGCAGGCGGCGATCATGCTGGCGCTCTCGACCAGATACTCGGGGGACTTGGCCGAGAGCTGGAACTCGCCGATTGCCTCGTCCAGCAGCCCCATCTCGCGATAGGCGAGGCCGAGGTTGAAGTGCGTGTCGTAGTCCTCCTCCTGGACCTGCTCCGCGACGCCGCGCTGGAACTCCTTGAAGAGCTGCTCGATGGAGACGTCGCTCGATTTCCCCGCCCCGGTGGCCTCCGCCACCATGTCCTCCTCCGCGAGTTCCTTCTCCAGCTCCGCGGCCAGGTCGAAGAACTGCTCCTCCTCCTTGAACAGCGCGCCCGCGGAGGCCGCCGCTGCGGGCTCGCGGTGCTCTTCGTCCCATCCCCTTGCCTTGAGGAGCGCCTGGCGGGCCGTCACATCCGGGTGGTCGGGGAACGCATCGCGCACTTTTTCCAGCAGCTTGGCCGCGTCATCCAGGAGCCCTTGCTGGATCAGGAAGTCGAGCTCCCGCAGCTGATCCATCCCGGGCCCTGCCAGGACGCCGGGCACCTCCACCAGCACCACCGCCTCGTCTGCGACCTCCGCGGCCTCCGGCTCGCCTCCCCGAGCGCCCGCCCGGACCGGAGGCTTCGCCGCCGCGGCGCCCGGCTCACGGAGGCCAAGCATGGCCTCAAGGTTCTCCATGTGAATCGCCCCGGTCGGCGTCCTCCGCAAGTCGCCGGTACGGGCCGCCGGGGGCTCGGGAGTACCGAGACCCTCGAAGGAGGGCAGCGGCGCGGCGGCCGCCGGGGGCTCGGCGGCAGCGCTCAGCTGACCCAGATTGATTTCCGGCACCGGCAGCGAGAGATCCGCCGACGGCGCTTGCC
The DNA here is from genome assembly GCA_035542075.1 of Thermoanaerobaculaceae bacterium. GTDB lineage: Bacteria > Acidobacteriota > Thermoanaerobaculia > Thermoanaerobaculales > Thermoanaerobaculaceae > RBG-13-68-16. The sequence goes on along the minus strand of DATKMD010000183.1, from coordinate 13,052 downwards.
GCGGCTGGGGCGGTGCCGGAGGCTGCGCGAAGGCCTCGAGCGCTTCGCGTGCGCCCTCGGCGTCTCGCGCGCTGAGCGGCGGGGCCGTGCCTGCGCTCGCAACTGCCCGACCGAGATCTACTCCAGTCCCGATTGGAGCGCCACCCAGGGAAGCGAGGAGTTCCTGCGCGGGTGCGTGCGTCGCGTCGAGCGCCAGCAGACGCTCGAGGTGTGCGACCGCTTTGTCGGTGAGGCCGTACTTCGCGAACACCTGGGCCTCGGTGAACAGCTCCTCCACGCTGTTGGACACCGGCGACGGCTCGGCTGCGGCTGCAGGCACCGGGGCCTCCGCCGGCCCTGCCTCCACGTGTGACAGGTCGATCTCGACCAGATCCAGGCCCTCGTCCCGCGGAGTCGCCACCACCGGTTTGGGCGACGGCTCGGGGGCCGCGGACGCGGGCGGGGTCAAGCCGAGTTCCTTCACGCGCTGCACGAACAGCGGGTTCGAGGGAGCCAGCTGCGTCAGTCGGAGATAGAGCTTGGCCGCCTCCTCCGTGCGCTCTCCGGAGAAGTAGACATCGGCGAGCGCGGTCCCGATGCTGACGACCATGTCGGTGTCGTTCTGCTTATCGAAGACCTTGAGAGCGCGCTCCAGCACGTCGGCGTCGCGCGGGTCCCGCTTCAGCAGCCTCTCGACCAAAGTGGCTGCCTGGCTGAGGTCGTTGGCCTCCAGCAGCCGGTCGATGGTCGGGAGAAGAACGTCCCTCGCTTCCACCGGCTCCCCAGCGCGCGACATCACCTCGGTGTAGAGCTGGGCAACGTCGCCCCTGCCGCCGCTCTGCGGGAGCACCTCCTCCAGCAGCCTGCGTGCCGCTTCGACGTCCCCGCTCTCGAAGAAGGCGCGCGATGCGGAAACCTTCAACTCCAGGCCGCCCTTGGTCGCCGTGAGTGCCTTCCTGGCGAGCTCCGCCGCCTGCCTCTGGCGCCCTGCGGAGACCAGCGCGTCCACACACGGGGCGATGAAGTCGCCGTGCTCGGGGTTCAGGTCGAGAGCCCGGTGGTAGAGCTTCATCGCCTCTTCCAGCATGTTGCGACTCAGAAGCGTGCGGCCGAGGGCGTCGATCTCCTCGCCCACCGCGGCCGCGTCGCCCCGCTGAACCGAGAGGTCCACGAGCTTGGCCCGCGCTTGGAAGTTGCTCGGCTCGAGTTCGACCAGGCGGCGGTACACACGCACGGCCTCGTCGGGCTGCTTGGAGCGAAGGAACCAGTCCGCGAGTGTGAGGAGCTGCTGCCGCCCCTCCACCACAAGGCCCTGCTTGAAGTAGAGGTTCGCGAGGTGCTCGTAGGTTTCCGTGCGACGCGGGTCGAGGCGGTTCACCTTCTTGTAGATCGCGATGGCCTTGAGGAAGAACCCGTCCTCGCCGAAATGATCGGCGATGCGCTGATAGACATCGATGGCTTCGGGGATCCGCTGCACCCTGACCAGCAGGTCGCCCAGGCGGTTGAGGGCGTTGGTATCGTGGGGCGCGAGGTCGACGGCGCGCTTGTACTGCTTGATGGCAGCGTCCAGCTTGCCCCGCGCGGCGAGCTGTTCCGCTTCCTGAATGATCAGTTCTCGCTTCGCAGTCGACATGAGAAGGTCGTTTTTCCCCGCGTTTATGCTAGCACACGGACTGGCTTGAAGCTGCGCCGGTGCTGCTCGGAAGGCCCGAGACGCCGCAGCGCTTCGAGGTGCGCAGGCGAGGGGTAACCCTTGTTGGATTCCCATCCGTAGCCCGGGACGTCGGCCGCCAGTCGCACCATGGTCGCGTCACGGGCGACCTTGGCGAGGATCGAGGCCGCCGCCACGCATCGGTAGCGCGCGTCGGCGTGGATCTCTGCCCGATGCGCCACCGGAAGCCCACGCAGGGACACGGCGTCGGTGACGACAAACCCCGGCACGCGGCGCAGGGCAAGCACCGCCTCGAGCATCGCCGCGCGAGTGGCCTCGAGGATGTTGAGGCGGTCGATGTCGCACGGGCCTCTGTTGGCCACAGCCCAGCACACGGCGTTGTCCAGGATCGACGCGGCGAGCTTCTGCCTCTTGCGGGGGGAGAGGCGTTTGGAGTCGTCCAGGCCGGTCAACGGCCTCGTCGGATCGAGGATCACTGCCGCAACGGTGACGGGGCCCGCGAGCGCTCCTCGGCCGACCTCGTCCACCCCCGCGATCAGCCCGTACTCGGCCTCGAGCTCTTGGTCAAGCGCACCGTCAGGCGGCGCTGCCCTCACTGCCGGTCGTATTCCTCCTCGAGGCGCGCGGCCTTGCCACTGAGGTTCCGCAGGTAGTAGAGCTTGGCCCTGCGGACGCGGCCGTGCCGAACGACCTCGATGCGGTCAATGCTGGGCGAGTGAACCGGAAAGATCCTCTCGACCCCGACGCTGTAGGAGACCTTGCGCACCGTGAAGCTCTCACGCACCCCGCCGCCCTTGCGCCCGATCACGACGCCCTCGAAGACCTGGATGCGTTCCTTCTCGCCCTCACGAACCTTGACGTGCACTCGCACCGTGTCACCCGGGCCGAAGTCCGGCCTGTCGGTTCGCATCTGCTCCTTCTCCAGCTCGCGTAAGTCCATCGTCAACCTCCCGCCCTGACCACGCTCACCAAGGACGTGGCGCGGAGGGCGGATTATACACGGCCTCAGGCGCCGGGGGAAGCGTCGCCACCCGGCACCGCCGACGGGTCCGGGAGGGCGATCCCCTCCTCCGCGGCCACCTGCGCGAGCACTGCCCTGGTCTCGGGCGGGAGGCAGGGCCAGGCGGCACGGATCAGGTCCGGGCGGCGCCGCAGGGTCAGACGGGCCGCCGACGCGAGCCGCCAGCGCCGCACGGCTTCGTGGTCCCCCGAGACCAGTACCTCCGGCACCGCCCGACCCTCGAACTCGCGGGGCCGCGTGAAGACCGGGTTGTCGAGGAGCAGCGAGGTGAAGGAGTCCGCGGCGACCGAACCGGGATCGCCGACCACTCCCGGAAGGTGACGGGCCGCCGCGTCGAGCATCGCCAGCGCCGCGAGCTCCCCGCCGGAGAGCACGAAATCGCCGAGCGAGATCTCGTCGGCGTGCAGGATCTCGTGGATTCGCTCGTCGAACCCCTCGTATCGGCCGCACACGAACAGCAGACGGGCGTGGGAGGCCAGCTCGCGGGCGACCGCGTCGTCGAAACGGCGGCCGCGCGCGTCGGGGAGTACGACGTGGGGCTCGACCGCGAGCGCCGTAACCTCGCGTACCGCCGGGACGACGACCGGTGCCATGAGGACCATTCCAGGCCCACCGCCGAACGGCTCGTCGTCAACCTGCCCGTGCCGGTTGACGGCCCACTTGCGCAGGTCGTGGACCCGGAGGTCCAGCACGCCCTGGGCCGCGGCACGCCCCAGCACCCCGACGGCCAGGTATGGCTCGACCGCGGCGGGAAACAGCGTCAGGATGTCACAGCGCATCGCCGTCAAACAGACCGCGCGGCGGGTCGAGCACTACCGTGCGCGCCGCAAGATCGACCCCGACCACGATCGGGGAGACGAAGGGGACCAGCACTTCTCCCCGCTCCGCCGTCACCACGAGCAGCGCACCTCCGGGGCCGGTTTGCAGCTCCTTGACCTCACCCAGCGTCGTGCCGCTGGCGAGGCGACAGCTGCAGCCGACGAGCTCGTGCTCGTAGTAATAGTTCTCCGGGAGGCTCGAGCGCTCCTGGGCGGGGAGGAACATCCACAGGTCGCGCCACCCCTCGACCTCGTTGCGGTCGCGAACGTCCACGAAAGAGACGAGCCACGCCCCCTTGTGGAAGCGCACCCGGTGGACAACCCTGTGGAACTCCGGGGACTCGTGACCGAAGCCGACCTCCACACCCGGGGCGAGGCGCTCCGGGAAATCGGTCACGGTCTCGACCGAAACCTCCCCGTGCACCCCGTGCGGCCGGCGAACGCGCCCCACCGCCAGCCAGGCGGCCTCGGGGCGAGGATCCATCTACTCGAGGATCTCGAGCACGAAGCGCTTGCGTACCTTCATGCCGCCCGCCGCCAGCAGCGTGCGGATCGCCCGCGCGGTCTTGCCCTGCTTGCCGATCACCTTGCCGAGGTCCTCGGTTGCAACTCGCAGCTCGAGCACGGTGGTCTGTTCGCCCTGTACCTCGCGCACCTGCACTTTGTCGGGTTGGTCGACGAGCGCCTTCGCGATCATCTCAACGAGTTCCTTCATGCGCGCCTCCGGTCAGCACTGTGCAGCAGTCTCAGCTCTTGGCCTGTTCGAGCAAGCTCTTCACCGTGGGGGACAGCTGGGCACCGCGCGCCACCCAGTACTCGATCCGCTCGCGGTCGAGCCGAAACTCGACCGGATTGCTGCGAGGACTGTAGAAACCCACCTCTTCCATGACCGCAGCGGTCGGCGTCTTCTTGCGATCGGAGACCACCACTCGGTACACGGGGCGCTTGTTTGAACCCATTCGCCGCAGTCGAATCATCAGCATCGAACTCTCTCCTTGCCTTCCTTCTCGCGGCCGGACCGCGAGCGCGCATTGTAACAGATTGCGCCTTTCCCCTCTACAACCCCATCGAGCGGAGCACTTTGCGCGGGTCCCCGCTGCCAAGCCGCTTGACCAGGCGCTTCATCTCGCCGTACTGGCGCAGGAGCCGGTTGACCTCCTCCACCGTCGTCCCCGCGCCGCGGGCGATGCGTTTGCGGCGTGACCCGTTGATCACCTCCGGGTGCCGCCGCTCCCGGGGGGTCATGGAGCAGATGATCGCCTCGAAGCGGACCAGCTTCCGGTCGTCGACCTGTGGAGCCTTGAGGGCTTTTGCCCCCGGCATCAGGTCCACGAGCTGGTCGAGGAACCCGCCGCCCCGCATCTGCTTGAGCTGGTCGCGCAGGTCTTCGAGGTCGAACCCCTCCTTCTTCAGCTTGCGCTCGAGTTCGGTGGCCTTTTTCTCGTCCACGACGGCTTGGGCCTTCTCGAAGAGCGTCGCCATGTCCCCGAGCCCAAGGATGCGCGCAGCCATGCGGTCGGGGTGGAAGAGCTCCAGATCCTCGAGCCTCTCCCCCACCCCCGCGAGCCTGATCGGCTTGCCCGCGACCGAGACCACCGAGAGCGCGGCCCCGCCGCGCGCGTCGCCGTCGAGCTTGGTGAGGATGATGCCGGTGAGCGGGAGGCGAGCCGCGAACGCCTCCGCCTGGCGCACCGCGTCCTGCCCCGTCATCGCGTCGGCCACGAACAGCACCTCGCTGGGCGACAGGATCCTGTGCAGCTCGCTGAGCTCCGCCATCAGCTCCTCGTCCACGTGCAGACGCCCGGCGGTGTCGAAGAGGATCACCTCGAAGCCCTTGCGGCGCGCCTCCACGAGCGCTGCGCGGGCGATCTCGGGGGGCGAGGGCCAGGAATGGGTGTCGAGCACGGGGAGGCCGGCCTGCGCCCCGAGTTGCTCCAGTTGCTCGCGCGCCGCAGGGCGCTGCGTGTCTGCGGGGACGAGCATCACGTGCTTGCCGAGCTTTCCCTTGATGAACAGACCGACCTTGGCGGCCGTGGTCGTCTTGCCGGTGCCCTGCAGGCCGACAAGCATCACCGGCGCGGGGAACCCCTTGAACTTGAGCGGGCGCTCCTCGCCGCCGAGCAGGCGCGTGACCTCGTCGTGCACGATCTTGAGCACCTGCTGCGCCGGCGTCAGCGAGGAGAGGACCTCCTTGCCGAGAGCGCGCTCGCGAACCCTGTTTGTGAATTCTTTCACAACAGGAAGGGCAACGTCCGCCGCGAGCAACGCCCGCCGGATCTCGGCCAGGGCGTCGTCAATGTGCTTCTCGGTGAGATGCCCTTCGCCCCGCAGGGTTCTGAATACCTTCTGCAGCCGTTCGGAGATCGCCTCGAGCATGGCCCTCCCAGGGAGGTGGAGTCTACCTCCCCACTACCCACCCCTCCAACACCGGTTCTCGTGATTCCACTGCGTGGAGGCTTCTGTCTTGCCTGGCGGGTGTGGCGTCGCTCGGCGCTTGCTCGCCCCCGCTCGCGGCGCGCCGAGACTCCGGAGGCCACGACCCAGCAGTGCGGCCCGGGGCGGGGCCCCTCGGTGTCCGCAAACGACCGCGTCCCCGACACCCCACCCCGGATCCGCACGCTGGGGACCCCGTGGCCTCCGGAGAGATGGCCGCCCCACCCGCCAGGCGGATTGAATAATCCCCTCCCCGATGACACTCCTTTCGGTGGGAGTGGCTTCCAGCCGCGACCGTCCCGTTGGTTGGTCGCCCGGACGGGTTGACACACCGTGACGGTAGATTTCGGGGCGGCAGGAAGGGCACAATCTCAGGTGACCGTAACGTGTGTGCCGGCGAGGCGTCGGCTTGGGCGCGAAGGGGGTGACCCATGGAGGTGAGCGGGAAGGCGCTGTGGACGATCTCCTACGGCATGTACGTGGTGACGGCGCGCGCCGGCGACAGGGCCAACGGGCAGGTCGCCAACACGGTGTTCCAAGTGACCGCGCAGCCCCCGCAGGTGGCGATCGCGATCAACAAGGACAACTTCACGCACGGCTTGATCCGCGACGGGGGGTGGTTCGGCTTCTCCGTCCTCGCAGACTCCGTGCCGATGGAGTTCATCGGTCTGTTCGGCTTCAAGTCCGGGCGGGACGTGGACAAGCTCTCACAGGTGAAGTCCCGGGAGGGGCAGCACTGCCCGCTCGTCACCGACCACGCCCTCTCGATCACCGAGGCGAAGGTCCTGCAGCAGCTCGACGCCGGCACCCACACGGTGTTCGTCGGCGAGGTGGTGGGGGCGGAGGTCCTGAAGGACGGCGCGCCGCTCACGTACGCGGGCTACCACGCGCGCAAGGGTCGCGCCCCGAAGAACGCACCCACCTACCAGCCCGAGGCACCCAGAGAGGTCAAGGCGCCGCCGAAGGCCGCCGCCAAGACGTGGACGTGCGGGGTGTGCGGCTACACCTACGACCCGGCGGTCGGTGACCCTGCCAACGGGATCGCGCCCGGCACACGCTTCGAGGACCTCCCCGACGACTGGGTGTGCCCCTCGTGCGGCGCGCCCAAGGACGCGTTCCTGCCCGACTAGCGATCAGAGACCGAGCGGACGCTAACCCACGAGATTCCCGCGCGTCACGCTCGGGCCTGCGCGGCAGCGGCTCGGAACGGCTTCTCCCGGACGAGGACGTAGGCGGAGCCCACCGTGAAGAAGAGGTACACCACCACGACGCCCCAGCCCAGCACGTTGAGCACACCGGAGAGCACACCGGCCAGCGAGATCACGACCCCGATCGCGTCGTACACGAGCAGGTCGACGAGGATCGCGCCCCTCGCGTCGCTGGCCGTCACCCGCCTCGCAAACCAGGTGAGGAGGAGCGTGCCGACGAGCGCAGCACCGTACTCCCGCGCGGTGAACAGGCCGCCGGGGCAGACGGTTGCGCCAAGCAGCCGGAGCAGCACGCCCGGAGCGAGCAGGAAAGGAACCGCGAAGACCAGGCACACGATGGCTTTGATGACCAGCAGCGTTCGGAAGGTCATGGCGACTTCTCCTTTTATCGTGCCTCCCCGCGGAGGCTCCCTGCGACGGTGATGCGCCGCAGCCGTCCTTGATTCGGTTGTGTCCGCACTCTACTCCGAGGAGTGCCCGGCAGCAAGGGCCAGGGCTGGAAGAACGCCGCCGGCCGGCGCTGGTTTGGTGCTTGTCCGCTGCCGGGACCGCTAGCTCGGCCGGCGATCGCGAACGAGCAGCCAGATCGCCCAGACGCAGTACGCCGAAGATGCCGGGAGGCCAACATAGGACAACGCGTACGGGATCGTCGTCGTTCCGACCACGATCGGCCAGTGCTCCACGAGCCTGAGGAGATGAAAGACCGCAACCATCAGAAACACGAACCCGGAGAAGATCAGGTACAGCTTCCTGGCCATCTCATCACTCCTTGTGGGAACCGAACGCCGCTTTTCAGCCGCTGGCGCGAGCTTGCCCGGCGCGCAGCGCTGGCTTGCAGGCGAGTGCCAGGCGGCTGCAACGGCCGGTTAGGCATCAGGCTAGCCGTCCTAGGGCGCATTCTTCTCAGCCCGATCGACAAGGCGACGGATACAGACCGCGGAAGGGTCACGCCAACCCGCCCTGCGCGCGTTGGCTTCAGCCTTTGCGGTGAACTCCGCCGACTTCGCCGGATTGCCCTTGCGTTCCTCCAAGACCGCCAGCCGCATGTAGGCGAGCGCCAGGTCGCTGTGAGCCATGGACACCCACCCCAGATCCGGCCGCGACACCAGCTCTTCAAGAATCCCGACCTGGGAAATGAGGGCCTCACGCGCCTCCGCATAAGCAGCTTGATGGAATAGGAGGGCCGCCCGCTCCGAGGCCCAGGCTGCACCAACCATGCTCCCGACCTTCTCCATCGCCTGCACCGTTTCGACCTTCTTCCGCCAGCCGTATGCCGAACCGAGGAGGAACGCAACGAGTGCGACCACTACAAACGAGCCAACCCAGAGAGCTTTGCGTTTCATGGCTGCTCTCCCTGGTACCTAACGCCCCGCTTTAGGCGCACGCCCGATGAACTGCAGGACGTTGGCTTGCCACGATGATGATCCACGCTTGGGCCTCCAAGCCAGCATAGCCCCGGGCAGGCCGCCTGCAAGCGGCTGTTAGCTGGCTCTCACCGGCTCCCGGCACGCCTTGCCCTCGCCCGGGCCCGCCGGTCGATCTTGTTGGACTTAGCGAGCTCCGTCAGCACGGCTTCCCGGTCTGCGCCCGACATCTTCCTTGAGGTGCGGCGTAGTCCAGCAAAGAGCCTGTACTGCGCTTTCCCATCCCTGCCGAACTTCTCGATGCTGAGCCCAACTTGGGTTTCTGTGGTGTGCCTATTCCTCGGGTTGCGAAGGGCTTCGACCGGCGCGCCACGGAGCGCTTTCCACGCTGCGGCAAGCGCTAGCTTGACTGCATCCCACGACAGGCCTTGGAGTATGCCCTGCCAAACCAGCGCGGCGCATGCAACTTCCCACGGGTCCTCCGGGCGAAGACAGTATTTCACCTTCCTCCCAAGCCGCCGGTCCCGCAGGTAGCGAAGATGGTAGTAATGGTCACGCAGAATGTCCTGGAGCTGGGGCTCGGCCAGATAATCAGCAGTGGGCCGTACAACCGTCGCTGACTCCTTCAAGTCGCTCTCATCGACCACACTAAGCGTGAGCCAACGCCGGTCCAATGTGATGAGCTTCATGAGTGCTCCTCGCCGAGCCAGCTCGCACTGCGGATCGGCTGCGAAGCGGTGCCCCCGTCCGTCCTGCCGGCGCGGGCACAGGGCAGCACCTCAGCGTGCCGTACGCGTGCCATCCTGAGCTTCGTCAGCTGCACCCGCCTGTTCGGCCGCCGCGTTCATCCCCACGTCCGGAGATTGTTTTGCCGGACCTTGGACAACCGCTTGAACTTGCGGTGGACGTTCAGCTTGTTGGCCTGCGTGTCCTTCCGGTAGAAGTGCCGAAACAGGCCCTCGAACTCGATGATCTCTTCGTCACGGATGTTGTCCCAGACCTCGAACGCGGAAAAATGGGTCCACAGGTCGCCCTTGCTTCGCTTGTGAGACTCCAACCGCCCGTGAATACCGGATGTGGCCAATCCGATGTACACAACATCGAACTTGTCCTTACCCCGCTCACGACGCTTGCGATAGAGGACGTAGAGCCCGCGTCGCTTTGATGGGACTGAGGGTACGGCTGCCTGCGGCTGGAACTCGGCGTACCGTTTGATAAGTCGCAACGGACTCTCAGGCATCTTCGTGCCTCCCGTCACTCGACGTCACTCCCTTGGTCGGCCGAACGCCAGCGCTGACCGGCGGGACGGACTGGCGCGCCCGTTGCCCCACTGCAACGGGCGTGACAGGACGATCCGTCCGGTCCAGCGCGCTGTTAGGTGGCAGTGAGAGCGTCTTCGACAACGCATACCTCCGATGAGAAGACAAAGGCCTTGCCTGGTTTGACGAGATACGGTGCATTCTCGCGCCACCATTCCGCAGCCTGTGGATCAGCTGCTTCAAGCGCCGCGATTGCGTCCACCACGCTCACCACATACCCGTTGGCTCGCCCAAGACGACCTGACCACAGCGCCGAAAAACGGGCAGCAAAGGTCCTGGGCCCAGTCAACACACCAGCTGACCGCCACGCTCTCGGGCGTCTATGGAAGAGTGGCAGCGGAATCCGAACCCCAACCCACGCTCGCCTCACTTCCTCAGGAGCCTCGCCTGGTGGCACAGCGATGATGCGGATATGTGCCCGGGACAATCTCTTCTCCTTACTGCCACCTAACGCCGCCATTCAGCCGCCCGCCGGCTGGCGCGCGGCTTGCCCACGCAAGCCGCGTGACAGCTGAGTGCGGCGGCAGCAACGGCATGTTAGGCACCCGCCTTCGGTGTGGGGGTGGCCGGTGGCGGGGGTGCAGGGGCGTCTAGACGCTGCACCAACGACCGAAGATGCTCCCGTGATGGGTCCTTCCAAGTGCCTTGATGAGCCAGCGCCTCCGCGCGAGCCCAGCACGAGTCTGCGAGATCGGCGTGCCCGTTTCGCTCGTGCAGGAGTGCCAGCCTGCCCAGAGTCAGCACGGCATCGACCCGTCTCGCGCGTGCATCTGAAAGCGGGTTGGGAGACGGCGTTGGGTCGAGAAGGAGCTTGAGATAGCGCTCAAGAGCGGCCTTCGCTTCCGGATAGGAGGCCTCCTGATACTGAAGCTGCGCGTACTGCCCCAGCATGTGTTCGTTGAACATCGCGAGGAAGCCAGGCTGAACGCGGGCGTAGTGGTGGTGCACGAAATAGGCGCCAACGGCCACGCCAAGGATGAAAAACGGGAGGGCCAGAGCTCCGGCACGCCACCAGACACGCTTGGGAGGGACGGAGGCGACATTCACCGCGTCTACCATTGCTGCCTCTAGCATGACACAGGGAGACGGGCAGGGTGCCTAACGCCCGGTTTCAGCGGCGGCACGGGTAACCGAACGGCACATACACTACCCGGGACCATGCGACAAGGATAAACCTCCGAACTCCCCATGGCGACCAGTGCCGCTCGCTGCAAACCGCTGTTAGACAGCCACTCCCTACGGTTCGCCTCGCATTCCAAAGAAGACTGGGAGACTGCCGGTCCATTCTCCATCGGCGCCGCGTTCTGCGCCGAAACCCGCCGAGTAGAGGGCACAGTCGTCGGCCCAGGCGCTAACTTCTTGGGCACCCTGATGCTCGGCCAGACTCCTGAGACGAGGCCAGAGTTGGCCGGCCTCACGTGTTTGACACGACGAATCGTTGAGGCAATCTGTCAGATACCGGACTCGAAGCACCTTCTTTCGAGAGTCCGATGGCCTTGTTGTCTCGATGCTCAGGATTCGGGCCAACGATCCGTCATCGAGTGTCCAAGTCTCGCGCACGACAAGCTGCCAGCGACGTCGAAGTGCGAAACGCCCGTACCAAGCCTTCGAACCTCGGTTGTACTCGTCCACAGTAGCGTCAAGAACGAAGGTATCCACGCTAGTGGTCCAGAGGGCCATGTAGCCGCTTCGATCGACGCTGTCCGACGCTTCCCAGCCTTCGAGGACCTTGGCTTTTGGGCGCTCCGGAACTACCGCAGCGACAAGTTCCGCGAGAGCATCGAAGGCCACCCGTTTGGAGGAGCGGCGGAGATACAAATCGAAGCCCCAGAACCCAGTGGCACCGGGGATCGGGGCCGTGAAGACCAGAGCAACACAGGCGGGGTATTTACTGCAGCATCGGTCGATTCCAGCTGTGAACTCTTCGAGACTCGGAGCGACCGGCGAAGGCGGTCCCGGAGGGCACAGGTTTGCCTCGGGCCATTCCTTCGCGATCGTTGCGCGGTCGACCTCGCGCCAATTTAGGGAAGCAATGCGCCTCAGCCGGCATGAAAGTGGTCCGGCCCGGATGCCGCCACACTCATCTTGGGTCGACGCGCCCGTCGGGATCATTGCGAGCCCGACCCCGATTGCGGCGCAATACAGGGTCCGCCGCAGGAAGCGTTTCACAATGCCTCCCCCAGCTTTCGCCGTCTAACGCCCGCGCTCAGTCGCTGGCGCGAGCCTGCCCGGCGCGCAGCGCCGGCTTGCGGGCGAGTGCCAGTCGACTGCAGCGCGCCGTTAGACGGCGGCTCGGGGCGCAGCCACCCCTGCCCAAGTCCACGCCGTGGAGGGCGAGCGGCTCCACGGACAGGGTCGTCGAAAGCGGCTACAGGAATCACGGTGGCTCGCTACCTCGGGTTGTGCCGACCCGCCGGGCCACCATGTGGTACGTGGCAAGCCACGCTACTGCGGCCAACGCCGGAACAAGAAACGGAGAGATGCCGCCAAAGAAGCCCACGGAGACAACATCAGGGTGGCGGAGCCGATAGAGCCAGGTGGCGAGGAAGACGCGCGCGATCGCCGAAGGAATGACAAAGACGACGGCAATGCCGAGCGCCCATGCCACGGGGTATCGAATGCGTACCCGTCGCCCAGCCCAGAACGCAACGGGAACCAGCGCCACCAGCAGCACGAGCAGCCAGATACCCATCGCACCAAGCTCGAGTGGATTGGTGATGCTACCGTCGAAGTCCACGCACGTCATAGGGGGGAGATCCATGCGCAGTCTATTCCGCATCCGGCCGCCACCTAACGCTCCGCTTCAGACGCGCGCCCAGTGAACTGCAGTTCCGTGGAAGCTCACGACCGTTGACCACGTTCTTGCCTCCAAACCAGCGTACCCGCGGGCGCGGCGCCTGTAAGCGGCTGTTAGGCGCCCGCACTTGGCGAGGTCCTTCCTAGGGGCTAAAGCTGAAGGTGACCGTGATGAAGACGCTCACTGGTTTGCCGCCCCTTAGCGCAGGTTTGTAGCGCCACCTTGCGAGCACGGCCTTGAGATAGGCCTCGCCACCGCCCTCCGGACCCCTCAGGAAAAAGGGATCTACCACCTCTCCTTTCTCGTTGACCACCATATCGAAGATGTAGATGCCGCTTCGGATCTTGGCGAAGTCCGGGTGGTTCCGGTCCGGATTCACCTTCTCGACGAGCTCCGGATAGCTGACTCCATCGGACACTTTGATGGCACTTGGATGGTTCG
>DATKMD010000182.1:0-3284 GCA_035542075.1 Thermoanaerobaculaceae bacterium | reverse complement strand
TTCGCCCCTCGCGGAGTTCCAGCCTCGCGACGTCCGTCCGGAACCGCTCTGCGAGTAGTTCCGCATCCTGCCGGTCTCCGACGGTACCAGGAGTTCATTCGGTCACGGGCGATCGTCCGATGTACCGCCCCCACCCTTCCGCGGCGTGTGGCAGGATCCCCGCATGATCGGAATCGCCGTGGTGGTGGGGGCCGCGAGCGGAGCGATCGGCGGCGCCCTTGGTGCTCTGCTTGCTCGAGCGAGTGGATTTGGACCAACGGGAAAGCGAACACTGGCAGTGATTCCCGCATTGCTCTGCACAGCTGTTGGCCATCAGTTGCTTACTCCCAGAGTCGAGGAGTGGTGGGCAGACGCAAACGCCAGGACGCCCTACCAGAAGTACATGCGCGCGTCCGAGAAGGCCATGAGGGCCGACCTGGGGCACTTCAAGGGGCTCAACAAGGAAGCAGCGCATGAAGCGGGCCGGCGGTTGGCCAACCAGGGACTGACTCGCCTGAGCGATCTCGCCTTGATCCGACGCGCCGAGCTGACCGCCCAAGGGCTGGAGGGCGTGGACGAGGCCACCTGTGCCCGGATCGCTCACGGTGTCGTCGAGGAGAAGACGGGCGAGGCGTTCCTCGATGCAATGGGCGAGGAGGGCGCGGTCGAGTTCGCGACCCTGGTAGCGGCTGCCACCCATGCCGAGATCGTTCAATCACCATTCGCACGCCCCCCCTCCACGGAGCAGGACGGCATTCGGATCATGTCGGCGGTCGCGTCGCACGCCACGCAGGCCGAGATCGCGGACATCGCAGGCGCCTTCAAACAGGGGGCCACCGATCACGTGGTCTGCTCAGGGGTACGCGCCCTCTACCGACACCTGCGATCCGTATCCCCCGAAGACCAACCCCGGTTGTCGCTGATCCTGGCTGGCCGATAGGCCTAGGGGGACTCCTCCTCGGTGCCACGCAGGGCCTCCTCCAGCGTGCGCTGAGCAGCCTGGCATCCTTGGTCTCGGCGGCCGCGGCGACGCGCGCGCCGCTCCAACTCCCGCGCGCACGGCACCTCGGCCACGGGCGGCAGCAAGCTCGTCGACCGGATGCCTTGTTAAACTCCGAACGCCCACGGGGCATCGACGTCCGCGGGAGGAAGGGAGCGGCCGGTTTGAGAGTCGTCCGATCCTGGCAGGCCTCGACCGCTTGGCCGGGGGGCACGTGCCTCGCGCACGTTCGGAGCCCGCCCGAACCAGGCGTCGACGCCCCCACGATGGTTCGACCTGGCCGGCCCGCGCCGAGGCGCGCACCGCCCGTTGGGCTGGCCGCATCGGCGCTGGCCCTTCGATAGCGCTCGTTCCGCGGTTCCTCCTTGACAGGCCGCGGATAGCAGCTACACCCTTTCGGGCAACGGAGGGGTCGCTATGACACTCAAACTCGCCCTGGCGCTCGCTGCGCTGTGCGCAACGCCTGCCGTCGGTGCCGATTCCATCTTCGAGTACCCGATAGATGAGCGGATCCCGCTGGCGGCCGAAGGCGTGATGCCCGTCTCGATCCAGGCCGGGCCCGTGACGATCACCGAGGTGCGGGTCCGCAACATGCCCACCGAGCGGGACGTGGCGGAGAACCCGACCGGCAGCGACAAGAGCCACCCGAAGCCGGACGTCGCGGCGCGAAGCAGCGCGGACGTGAAGATCCGGCTTGGAGCCAGTCTGGAGAGCGAGGAGGGCGAGAGCTACCTGAGCTGCACGCGCAAGGTGGGCTTGGACGCGGGCAGGACCGACGACTGGAGCCTGTGCGGGATGGAGGGGATGTACACGCGCCACTGGCGCAAGGTGAAGGTGGTCCACCTCGTGGGCTGGGTGAGGCTGGACGATGCGGCGCAGGGCTCGCTGGCCGATGCCGCCCAGGCGCTCGGCGAGGGCCACGCCGTCGTGGTCCACTACCACCGGCCGGACGGTCGCTACAAGAACTGGGGGCTCAACGTCTGGGAAGCCGGGCCCGGCGGCGACGTCCCGCGCCCCCTCGTCGACATACGCGCGCAGACCGGGCAGCCGGGGTTGCCCCCGACCGGACAGGACGACTTCGGCGTCTACTGGGTGTTCAAGGACACGCTGTTCGCGGACGGGGTCGTGAACTACGTCATCTTCCGACCAAAGCTCATCAACGCCGACAGCCGGGACGAGAAGGAGCAGCTGGGAGGCGACAAGTCCTGGCGCCTCGCGGACACGCACGAGGTCTGGGTGAACTCCAACCAGGCGCAGGTGTACCTGACCAAGGACGCGGCCACCGCGGCGCAGTAGCTTGCACGGCGAGGCAGGGTCGGGGAGGCCGCGGACAAGGACGATCAACCTGCCGCTTCTTCTGCTCTCCCACCTGGCCGGTCAGCGGCGGCCGGGTGGGTCCGGATCGGCGGGGAGCCAGCCGCGGCGACGACAGGCGGTCGAGGTGACTCCATCGACGACGTCCCTTGAAGCTGCCGGGGCGAGTGCGTGGCGAGAGCGCGGGGCCCCCGGGCGGCTGCTGCCCCGCTGACCTCAAGGACCCCGCTACGCCGCCGCCCGGCCCACCTCCAGCGCCTCCACCATCCGGCACTCGTGGCGGAAGATGCGATTCGGCCGGCCGAAGCCCAGCGCCTGGAAGCCGAGGTCGACGGCGCGCGTCGCCTCCGGGTTCTCGTCCCGGGGGACCTCCTCGCAGCGGCCCGTAAGCGCGTAGCCGCGAAGCCTGGCCAGGTCGAAGGCCAGCATCACCGCCGAGGAGTTGGCGCAAAGGTTCTGGTACGTCTTCATGGCCACGCCGTCGCCGTGGTAGGTGGTGAGCATGCCTCGCCGGAGCTCGTGGTGGAACACCAGGCGAGGCGAGATATTGGCGTTCTGTCCCAGCGCCAGGACACCGTGCTTCACGCTGCCCACCGTCGCGTGCACCTCGTCGAAGGGCACCCGCTCGTAGAAGTGCAGCTCGTACGGTCCGTGGTGGGTGGTGTAGGCCCGCTGACCGTGAACCACCAGGTCCCCACCCACCTGCTCGTAGCAGTGGGCCCCCGCCTCCAGCGAATCGAGCGCCGCGGTCTTGATCTGGAAGCCGGAGAACCTCTCGTAGCGGCTGATGGAGACGGTGATGTTCTCACCGGGAAGGAGCACACGCGGCAGCCTGCCCCGCAGGCGCACCCGGACGGCGGACGGGGCGCCGCCGGGAGACAGCTCGTCCAGCCAGGCGAGGGCCACCGAGGCGCAGCTGTCGCTCGTGCCCGTGGTGGCCAGGAACCCGAGGATGGCGGGGTGCTTGAGCCAAGGGATCTGCCTGGCTCTG
>DATKMD010000181.1:0-21529 GCA_035542075.1 Thermoanaerobaculaceae bacterium | reverse complement strand
GCCTGGGTCGTCGTGACGGACCTCTCGCTCGCCGGCCAGGTGAGCGGCACCTGGCGGTTTGTGGCCGAGCGGTTCAACGGGGTGGGCGTCGCCGGGCTCATCCTCTTCATCCTCTGCACCTACTTCGCCGTG
Organism: Thermoanaerobaculaceae bacterium; assembly: GCA_035542075.1. Taxonomy (GTDB): domain Bacteria; phylum Acidobacteriota; class Thermoanaerobaculia; order Thermoanaerobaculales; family Thermoanaerobaculaceae; genus RBG-13-68-16. The sequence continues at coordinate 21,397 of DATKMD010000181.1, read as the reverse complement.
CGCACCAGGCCGTTCCCGCGCAGCGCCACTGCCTTCGTCGTGGGTGCCGGCGCGCTTGCGGCGGCCGCCGCGGCCTGGCCCGCCCGTTTCTGGCCCTGGCTCTGGTACCTGTACATCCTTGCCGTCACCTTCGAGGTCCTGCGAATCGAGATCAGAGGCCCGAAAGTGCGCCGCGCCGGGGTCACCGTGCTGCTCGTCGCGATGGCCGTCCAGTTGGTGGTCATCAACATCGTGACCCTGGCCAACATGGGGTTGCTGCCGCAACTGCTGGGCGTCTCGGCGTACTTCCTCGCCCTGCTCCCGCTCGCCCTGGCGATGTCGTTCGGCCTGGTGCGGGGGGTCGCGCAGACCAACACCCAGCTCGAGCGCAAGCTCGTGGAGGTCCAGGCGCTCTCCTCGCAGGTGCTTGAGAAGGAGCGTGAGGCGCACGCGCACGAGTTGCGCTCCCGTCTCCTGGAGGCCGACAACGAGCGCAAGACCGGCGAGCTGGAAGCGGCCAGAAGCCTGCAGCTCTCGATGCTTCCGGCCTCCCTGCCCCGCGTTCCAGGGCTCGACGTCGCCGCGGCCATGACGACCGCCACCGAGGTCGGTGGCGACTACTACGACTTCAGGGTGGAGCCCGACGGCACGCTGCTCGTGGCGCTGGGCGACGCAACGGGGCACGGGGTCAGCGCCGGGATCGTGGTCACTGCGGTCAAGGCGATCTTCACCTCGCTCGAGGGCACGACCGACCTGCCGGCCTTTCTGGCCCGCTGCGACGGTGTGCTGCAGGGCATGCGAACGGGGTCCGTCCGCATGTGCTTAACGCTCGCCCGGGTGCAGCCCGATCAGGTCACGCTGTGCGCCGCCGCCATGCCGCCGATGCTCGTCTACCGAGCGGCCACCACCGAGGTCGAGGAGATCGTCACCGAGAGCCTGCCGCTGGGAGGCCCATTGGCGGATCGGTATGAAGAGAGGATCGTCCCCCTCCACACTGGCGACACCCTTCTGCTGACATCGGATGGTGTGCTCGAGCTCACCGATCCAACGGGTCAGCCGCTCGGGTTCGAGGGCGCGACTCACGCGCTGCGCGCAGCCGTCGAGGACCAGGTGCCCGCAAAGGGCGTTGTCGAGCGCCTGCTGGCCGCCGCGGCCGCATGGCGTGGAGGACGGGAACAGGCCGACGATCTGACGCTGGTGGTGGTTCGGGTGACCTACTAGCTATCGTACTTGCTCCGAGGCAGTCAGGGCACGCCGTCATCGCGAGGCCCAGCAGACTGCCAGCGGCCAGCCAGTGAAGGCATTGGAGGCGCCCGCCGCCAGTTGAGGCCCTGTCGGGCGATGCGTCGCTCAGATTCATCACTCAGCCCCCCGTTCGGCGTCGTCCCGGTGCTCGGGTCGACGTAGCTAGTCGGTCTCGGCGGCGAGATGTAGTCCTGGCAATCCCATCGCGCCGGCGCTCGCGCCGTCCCCGCCCGAATGCCACCACCCCTGATCGCTTCACACCTGCACCGCGGCACGTTCGCTTTCACACGCGGGCAGCCGCTCCCCGGCCCCGGTCGGGTGCTCGGCCCACCGCAACAGGCCCGGGACGAAGGTGGCCGGCATATCGGGATGGTACGGGCGCACGCGCACGGTGAACCCGTGCAGACCGGCGCGGCCGATGGTCGTGTCGACGAGGTAGCGAAAGCTCCCGTCCGGCAGCTTGCCCTCGGCCTGCATGACGATCGTAGCGCCATCGGTCAGCCTTCCGTCCATGTCGACGCGCCCAACATAGAGTTCAACCAAGACATCTCGCGGGTCTAGGCGCCCGAGCCGCACCTGCACGCTGACGCGCACCGGGTGGTTGACGGGCACCGCTCGGCTCGGACCATCCTCGACTCTTGCTACCGACACATCCCGCCATTCCTGGCGGATGCGCGCCAGTGTGCTGGCCAACTGGCGCGCACGACGGGCGTTGTCGGCTTCGAGCGTGTGGAACTGCGCGTGCGCCGGCGTGTAGTAGCCTTCCACGTAGTCCCGGACCATCCGGTGGGTGTTTACGAAGTGGCAAAGTGAGTTCACGCTGGCCTTCATCCGCTGGACCCACGCGCGTGGGATCCGGTCGGCACCCCTGTCGTAGAACGTCGGGATGACGTCTCGCTCCAGCAGGTCATACAGCGCCTCGGCCTCGACTTGGTCCTGGTAGTCCTGGTCGGAGTAGTCCTCGCCCTTGCCGATGGCCCAGCCCATCTGCCTGGAGTTGGTCGGGTCGTTCCAGACCTCATCCCACCAGCCGTCAGGCACGCTCAGGTTCAGCACAGCGTTGGCTGCGGCCTTCATGCCGCTCGTGCCGGAGGCCTCGTTCGGCCGGAGCGGCGTGTTCAACCACACATCTACCCCCTGGACAAGCGACCGGCTCACGGCCATGTCGTAGTCCTCGAGAAAGACGACGTGTCGGCCAAGCACAGGGTCCCGGCTCAGCGCGGTGATCTGGCGTATGAGTTCCTTTCCCGCGTGGTCCTGCGGGTGCGCCTTGCCGGCGAAGATCAGTTGGACCGGCCTCGCCGGGTCGGTGAGCAGCCGACGCAGCCTGTCCATGTCGCGCAAGATCAGCGTGGCTCGCTTGTAGGTGGCGAAGCGCCGCGCGAAACCGATCGTGAGCGCGTCCGGGTCCAATACCTCCGAGGCGGCGTCGACCTCGGCTGGCGGGGCGGCGCGCCTCAGGCGCTGCTCGCGCACTCGGCGCCGCGCCCATCCAACGAGCCGTTCGCGCCGGCGCTCGTGTGTGCGCCACAACTCCTCGGCCGGGATCGATTGCACGCGGCTCCACACGTCGCTGTTCGCCGGTTCATCGCGCCAGTGCGGTCCCAGATACCGGTCGTACAGCTGGTTGAATTCGGCCGAAACCCAGCTCCGAAAGTGCACTCCGTTGGTGACATGCCCGATCGGGATTTCCTCAACCGGAACACCGGGCCAGAGAGACTGCCACATCTTCCGGCTGACAGCGCCGTGAAGACGACTGACGCCGTTGGCGCGCGCCGCCAGTCGGAGCGCCAGCACGGTCATGCAGAATTCGCCGCCGCCCGCCGCCCGTCCAAGGTCGAGGAACTCCGCCATCGACAACCCGAGCTCGCGCGCGGTCTCGCCAAAGTACCGGGACATCAGGTCAGGGGGAAAGTAGTCGTGGCCAGCCTCGACAGGCGTGTGCGTGGTGAATACCAGGCTGGCAGATGCCAGCTCGCGAGCGGCGCTCAGGTCGAGGCCACGTGTCCGCATCAGCCACCGGATGTGCTCCAACCCGAGGAATGCCGAGTGCCCCTCGTTCATGTGGTAGACGGTCGGCTGCAGACCGAGTTGCTGCAACGCCCGGTACCCGCCGACGCCCAGCAGGATCTCTTGCCGGATCCGCACCTCGCGGTCCCCGCCGTACAACTGGTCGGTCAGGCCGCGGTCCCCGGAGCGATCGTTCAGCGACGTGTTGGTGTCGAGGAGGTAGAGGGAGACCCGACCAACCTGGGCATTCCACACCTGTGCGTACACACTCTGGCCCGCGAGCTCCACATCGACGACGACAGGGCGCCCGTCCTGATGCAGGGCAAGGCGCACGGGCAGCGTGTGGAAGTCGTTGTCGACGTGCGCCTCTTGCTGCCAGCCCGACTGGCTGAGGTACTGACGGAAGTAGCCCTGCTGGTAGAGCAGCCCGACGCCGATAAGCGGTACACCCAGATCGCTCGCGGATTTCAGGTGGTCTCCAGCCAGGATCCCCAGGCCACCGGCGAAGATCGAGAGACACTCGGTCAGGCCGAATTCCGCCGAGAAGTACGCGATCAGCGGCGCGTCGCCCGCCTCTCCGTAGGTCCGCGTGAACCAGGTCGCACCGGCCGCGACATAGCCGGCGAGGTTGGCTTGGACCCGCTGCAGGTGCGCCAGGAACGCGTCATCGCGCGCCGCTTCCGCGAGCTTCGCCTGTTCGATCGTGCCGAGCAGCAGGACCGGGTTGTGCCCGGTCCGCTCCCAGAGATCGCGATCCAGACGCCTGAAGAGCTCAACCGACTCGTGGCTCCAGCACCACCGGAGGTTGTACGCGATGGTTCGCAGAGGCTCGATCTCCGGTGGCAGCGACGGTACGACGCTGAATGTGTGGACCGGCTTCATCATGGTCGGCTCCGTGCGAGGCGTGCAGTACGTTCCCTCCGGTCGGCACCCGGGCTAGTCTCCGTACGGGCGGCGACAATCAAGCTCCCACACGGCTCTCCACAGGGTGTCGCGGGAGGCTCCCCATGGCCGTTGGCCCGGTTCTGTCGCGGCTGGCTCACCAACACAACGCCAGGGTCTGGCCGCACAACCCCGAGTGAAAACGATGCCACACGCGTATGAAGCGTCGGTGAAGGAAACAACCGGACCGGATTCCCGGCTCGGTCAGCGTGCCGCGACACCAGTCCGCTGGCTGGATGGAAAGTCACCAGCCGCGCCGGCTGCACAGAACCGGGACCTGGCCGACACCCGGTCCCGGGTCGCCTCAGGGTGACGCGAGACAGGAGCCAGGCCATTGGGGTTGCAACTGGCGCTTCGCTAAGCTGCCCCTGCCGGATCCACGGAAGCCCAGGGAAAGCCCGATGGCTCGGGTCATTGCCATGATCTTGGGAGAAGACCAGATAGAGGCCACGACCAGGACAACCTCTGGCCTCGAGACGGGCTCGTTGACGAGGCCAGAACGTGTGCTGGCAGCGCGGCAACCCGGCCAAGCCCACCGGTGATCGCGGTCCGGGCAACGGACCTGCCGGATCCCGCATGTGCCGGCAGCCATCGCGCTCGCGGAGGGTGGCGCACTGAGACCGGTTCGGCCCGGGAGAACCGCCACCGGTGCCTCACCGAACGCTTGCAGCGGTGGCCGGCGATCCGGTTGCGAACGGCCGCGCGAGCAGATCGGCACCGCGGACACCGTGCGTGGCCGCCTCCTGCCGCCAGTGTCTCCCACCCATAAAGGCGAAGAACCGACGCCAAACCGGGAACGGCAGGATCGGCATCGGCACGCGTGCTATCAGCGCTGCGGTGCTCGGTGATAGCGGCCGATTCTCCGCGAGTTCGGCGGCCGCGCCATCGAGCGCGGCGATCACGTGGCCGACCGGAGGACGGGATCCCGCTGCCTGGTCGGTCAACGGAACGCCGCTCGACAGGGCCTCTCCGGCCCCCATCGCCAGGCCGCCGACCCACGTCATTCGTGCAACCGCCGCGAAGCGCGCGCAGATGGCGAGAGCGGGAAGACTGTGTTGCGCCTCTGGGAATCCGCTGTTGACGACCGCGGCGATCCGCTGCGGTCTGGGTCCCCCCTGTCCGATCCTTCGCTCGACGATGGCCTCGAGAGCGCGCGTGAGGAGCGTGGGTAGCGCGTCGATGTAGAGCGGGAAGGCAAGGACGAGCAGATCGGCGGCGTCCACCGCGTCGAGCATCCGCTCGCGCCACGCCTGGTCACGGATCGCCGCGGTGATGGTCAGGACGTCCCCCTGCCAGCCACGTGCCTCCAATCGCGCGAGCAGATGGCGCCCGAGCACACCCGACGTGCTGGGCTTCTTGGTCTTCGGACTGCCGACGAGCACGAGGGCCTTCCGTGTGCCGGCTGGGAAGTCGGCATGAGGTGGCGCGGCTGGTTCGGGAAGGAGGTGTTGAATGGCCGTCAACGACGGCACGGCGTCGCGTCGGGAGAGCGCACCGGCAAGGCGTGCCCGAAGCTCGTCCTCTGTTTCGCTTCCGGCGACCACCTCGGCCGCATAGCTGGGCGGGCGGAAGTTGAGAGCGTTCCGCGCCACCAGCGCGCGAAAGAGCTCTGCCTCCGCCTCGTCGGGGTTCGGCTGAACGCCCACGGCCACAAGACGGGGGAAGCGGCCGTAGCGCAGCGGATGATGCAGTTCGCCCTTGTAGTTTTGGAAAAACGGCAGCGCAAGCTGAACCCAATGGTCCACCAGCCTCTTCAGTGTTGACGAGTAACCGCCGAATGTCACTGGCGTGACCAGCAGGACAGTGTCGGCGTGGACCATGGCGGCGATGACGTCCTGTCCGCGGTCGGCGGAGCGGCACAGGCCGGGGGTCTCGAGCCAGCATCCGAAGCAGCCGATACATTGCGCGATGCGCTCATCCCGCAGGACGAACGTCTGAACTGTGCCGCCCGTGCCACGGATGATCTCGTGCAATGTCGCCACCACACGCGCGTGTTCCTCGTTGAATGCCGCCGTTCCGTCCAGGACCACGACCCGTTCGCCAGTCATCGATGTCCTCCTCTTCTCCCCGTCCGGTTACTTGTTCCGCGGGACAGAGGTTTGAGCCTGTTCTCCTCGGCTCGTCCGACGCGGCCGCGGCGGGCTGCCACGCGCCGCTTCTTTTCCCCTCTTCCAAGCGCTGCCAGCCTGCGCAGCTGCTCCACGGCACTGTCGCACCAGTCGGTATAGGCCTTGCCGACTCGCAAGCCGCAGTCCACGGTGAGCAACCAGAACGGCAGGCGAGGGTCGTCCGCGAACTCGCGCACCAAGCGCTGCCGGATCGCTCGGTAGCGCGCCACGAGTGCCTCGTGCTCGGCGCGGTATCGCGCGATGTGGGCGAGGCTCGACTCAAGCGGGACCTGCTCACCGAAGAACAGCTTGATCAGCACCTCGACCCGGTAGATGTGCGCATCGCAGGGTCGCCCTAGCCAGCGGCGCAGTTCGCTGCGGCCCGCGTCCGTAATGGTGTACACGTGACGTTCCGGCTTGCCGGGGCTGCGCTCGACGCTGCGCTTTGCGAGGCCCTCGCGCTCGATTTCGCGCAGCGCCGGATAGATCTGTCCATAGCTCTCGCTCCAGAAGTTGCCGATGCTTCCCGAGATCGCGCGTCGAATGTCGTACCCTGACGCCGGACGCCAGCTGAGGACCCCCAGGACCGCATACCGTGACTTGTTGTGGCGTGCCATGTAGCCTCCTGGGTCATACCACTCTGTTAGATATATATCTTCTAGCTGGTACTGTCAAGACCCCCGCGATATCCGCGTGCGGAGCGTGCAAGTGCCTGACAGTCCAAAGCCTGACCCAGGTCCCAAGAGCAAAAAGCAACTCTTCAGCGCACCTCGCCCTCTCGCTCGAAACCCCTCGCGTCAAGGTCCGTATGCTGCCCAGGAGGTGGAAGGTGCGCGCTCTCCTCAGCCCCGGTCGTGACCTGACCTGGCTCCATGCCGTCGCCACTCTGAGTCTCTGCGTTTCCCTCGTCACCGGACGGTACCAGGGCCACACAACGGACTTCATCTCGGGATTCTTCCTTGGTCTCTCCCTCGCGCTCTGCGTCTTCTACCTGGTTGTACTGGCGGTGCGGCCAAGACGCGCCCCGCCGTGAAGGCGGCGCGAGCGGCACCTCCTTGCGGCGGTGCGTTCGCCGTTCGCAGCTGCCACACGATGGGTGCCTTCCCGCCTTGTGGAGGGCGGGGTTGTCCCTAGTTAGGTGCCTGAGTCGCAGTCACTGGGCCGCGGGTACGGAGTGCAATCAGCAGGATCGCGAGGTACAGTCCTCCAACGGCCACGCAAGCGCCGAAGATCAGGGGCGTGAACTGAAACAGGAAGAACTCCTCTGCGGCGCGGCTCAGGTAGAGCGTTGCGACCAGGCCCAGCGTCACCTCGCCCAGCCGAGTGTTCAGCAGGTCGTCGCGCAGAAACAACGACACGACCACGAAAAACACGATGAACAGTGTCCCTGCCGCGTTGAACGCGTGCATCAGGCCTTTGGCCGAAGGGCTCAGCGCTGCTGACGCCTGGATGCCCCGGAACAGGCCGATGTGAAATGCGGCGAACGCCAGGTTCAGGATCCCACCCACCAGAAGAAGTGCACGCGCCATCCTCCGCCTCCCTCGGCCGCCCATGCGCGGCTAGCGCCCGTTGGTGGGGCGAAGCCTCACCGGGCCACCGGTCGCTTCTGCCCGGTTCAGGCAGTCTTCTGCCTCCGCCGCCCGCGCAACTGCGATTCTACCTGGCGACGCGAATGGCAGTGAGCCTGCGCGCAGCCCACCTTCTGCCTACGGCCGCAGCTCCATGTCCCATTTCAACCGCCCCCGGTGGGCCTTGAAATCCGGCAGAAGACGCTGGTAGGAGGACAACATCAGGGGCGAGGAGATCATGAAGTCGGCTGAGGCACGGTTGCACGCAACCGGGACGTTCCAGACGACCGCGACGCGGAGGAGGGCCTTCACGTCAGGGTCGTGCGGCTGTGGTTCGAGCGGGTCCCAGAAGAAGATGACGAAGTCGATCGTTCCCTCGGTGATCTTCGCGCCGATTTGCTGGTCGCCGCCGAGGGGACCGCTCTGCAGCTTGACGATCGGAACCCCCAAGCTCTCCTCCAGCAGAAGGCCGGTCGTGCCCGTTGCGAATAGGTCGTGCTGTGCCAACAGGTCCCGGTTGAATGCGGCCCACTCAAGCAGGTCCGTCTTCTTGTTGTCATGCGCTACGAGGGCGATTCGCTTCCTCGGCGTGAAGGCGCCGGGTCCGTGGGTCATTGTGCGTCTCTCCTGCTTGTACCGCTACTCGTGTCCGTGTTGATCGACGTGGCGCTTCGAAGCTTCTGCGGCGTGGTGGGTCGCGTGGTGCATGTGCCCTGTGGCCAGATGCGCATGGTGGGCGGCCGTCTTGTGGTCGCCTGCTTCGTGATGCTCCGCGGCTTGCCGGTGGTGATGGGCGGCCCTCTCGTGGTGCTCGGCTGCCGTGCGATGGTGGGCGGCTGCTTGCTCTGACATGGTGATCTCCTTTCGTTTATCCCGCAATGTCCGCCCCCGCCATGACCGCGGCGTGAAGCCGCTCCGAAGGGCGGGCAGAAGGCCGCATCTTTGAGGAAGCCGGGTTCGAAGCGCGGAGTCCTTGCGCGTCTCCAACCGGAGGTCGGAGAGCGGTGTCCCTGGCGGGGCAGTGTCGCGCGGGACGGCTCCGGGATAACGTCGCCTTGCCGCGCGGCTCGTACGCGTGGAATCGGCTGGCGACCAAATCGGCTCGGCGACGCCCAGCCGAGCCGCCACCTGGCACCGACTCCTTCCACCCAGACGGGAGACGAAGTGATCCAACCATGAAAGGGAAGGAATCGGTAGGCATGAGCGCAGTCAGCGCACGGCGACTGGGCGACACTGGCCAGTGCAGCTCGAGTTCGGCCCCCGCAGGAGCGGTCGTCCCCATCAAGCGGATGACGGGATCACGGCGATCGGGTGCACAAAAGAGGCGCCCCGCTATCGCGGGGCGTCATTGCTGGGACAGGAGCGACGATGGGGATGATCGAAGTCAGAGATGAGTGGCCGGTGAAGACGGTGCGAAGACTCGGTCGGGAGGCGGGGTACCGCGTCCAAGTTCGCGCGAGCTGCAGCTGGCGGCCACTTCGACCACTTCCGCTGACTCCGGGTGACGCGACCCGTGGGGACGGTATCGCGAACTCGAGTTTGCATCCAACGGACGCGAAGACGGATCGTTCGCACGGCCTTCGAATCGACCGACCCGGGTCTTCACGGGGCAGGCCTAGGAATTGTGTCGGATCTCGGCCGGAGCGACAGGGAGTCGCCCACGGACTCGGTTCCGGAGGTTCGGAGAATGGGACCCATCTCGGATTCGTCCAAGACTGTGCTCGCCATCCACCTGGGGTGTCGGAACGGCGCCCTGGCCATGCTGGAGGAGCGACGGAACTCGTCGCCCAGGTTCACGCTCGTTCATTACTCTCGGCTCCCTTCCAAGGCCTCATTCGGTGCATTCGCGACCGGCGCAGCCGAGATCGTTCGCAAGCAGGCCCGCAGAGGTCTTGACTGGCAACTCGTCCTGGGATCCCTGGGCGACCAGGCTGGGGCGCGCGAGCTGATCGCAGAGGAATTGTGGCCGTTGCTGAGGACCGTCCGAAGCGATCGGACAATTCGACCGTCCGCGGTCAGCGACGGGCACGTGTCCGGCTGGGCGCTGGCGAGCACGCTCAGGAGCCGTTTCGAGAGTCGGCAATTACGGCTGGCGGCGTCGCCGTTGGGGACCAAGGAACACATCGACCGCCTCCTCGAGTCTCTCCTTGGACCCCAGACAGGCCAGTCTTCCCGCGAGTCGTCCCCCGGCACCGAAGAGCTCGATGACCTCGTGGTTGCTGCGGGACTTGCTCTGTGGTGGGCCGAGCGGCAGGGTGACCTCGAGGGAGAGCCGCGCCCCGAACGGCTCGTCCCGCGTCTGCTTCCCAAGGCCGATCTTCTCTGAAGAGCATTTCAGGGATTCGGCCAGCGCCCGCCGCACCGACGCTGGCGCACGATTCGGCGTCAAAGCACCGGCAGGAAGTGATTGCCGTCCTCGTCCCAGACGTCGGGGTTGCCTCCTTGGTGGTTCACAGACCGGGGCGCACGGCAAGAGCGCCGAGCAATTCACCGGCGCAGCTGAGCCGGCGGCGCACGAGCTGCCGCCGCGCGCCGTCTCCTCGGACCTCTCCGACTCAGGTCCGGCGTCGAATGTGCGCCACGCTCGGTGATGGCTCAGCCGTCTCGCACCCGAGGGCGGCAGGGCTGTCCACCCCGTCCCAGCCATCGGTTATGAAGCGAAACATCCAGGAGCGTTTCGCTCTCAGCCGTTTGTAGGCTTGTTGGATGTCCAGGAGCATGGTGATACGCCTGCCGCGCGCGCTAAGTTCGCCGTGCTCGTGGGTCGCCACTGGCTCGAAACCGAGAACACGGGAGTGGAACCTGTAGGGGCTTTTGGGGTCGTCCTCGAACACATCGGTCACGAGGTGTGTAGCGGCGCGCAAGTGTCTCGCGACCGGCGGCGCGTATGAGATGGGCGGCGATCAGGAACTCGCCCCGGCACTCGGGCAGCACCGCGAACCGTCCGACCTCCGCGATGCGGTACTCACGCAGGAGGCGCTCGATATCGAGGTCCGTTGACAATGACTTCAAGTCGTAGGTCCTACACAGGTCAAGGGACAGGTCGAAGAGGACGCGGACGACACCCACCGGCAGCGCTCCGTCTCGAGCCACAAACCAAGCTACGCCGGTCCTCGCCAGGTCACCCTCCGGGGAGAGGCGCTCCGCCTCCAACGCTCACACTTCCCGTCGCGGTAGACGGACCGAAGCACGGTGACCGCCTGGTCCCGCAGGAGCGGAGAATCCACCTTGAAGACCAAGACCCTGTCATCAGCCGACATGCGTCACCTCTCTTTGTGGGAAGTGGTCCACACCTTGCCGCAGAGCTCTGCAATTGCGGTCATGACCACCCGATGCCACTCCTCCACGATCTCCCGGGATCTCTGGGTGCTCGGCGCGGGCCTCGGAGGATGGAGTGCGGGGCCAATCTCGAGCTCCAACCGCACGAAATCGCCCGTCAGTTGGTCTCGCCTTCTCCGTGGGAAGCAAATGCCCGCAGGTACGATCGGGACCCCGGTCTCCAGAGACAGCCGGGCAGCTCCCTTGCGGCCCGACAGCATGCGGAGGGGGTGGCGGTTGACCGTGCCTTCGGGGAAGATCCCGACGGACTTTCACGCGGCCAGCAGCTGCTCGGCCTAAGTCAGCGGAAACGAACCTAGCATGAGCCGGCCACGGAATCGGTTCAACCACGCGGGCCGGGCGCTCTGGCTTCCGATGTTGATCGTGCCGCTGCGCTGGAACAGCAGGCCGATGAAGGGCACCATCAGGAAGGCCCAGTCCGCCATGAAGTGGATCAGCTTGCCGCCGCGCGAGAGGATAGCGAGTGTCGGCACCGCGACCGCCTCCGGACGCTGGGAGTGGTTGAGCGTGAGGATGAACGGGCCGCGGTCGGGGGCTATGCTCTCCAGGCCGCGCTGCCCAGAACCCAGGGGCGTGTCAGCGTCACCGCGGTCCTGCACAGGAGCCGGCCAGACTCATTGCCATCGAGGTGCGGGAGCGGGGCACGCCAGGTGGTTCCAATCGATGGTGCCCCTTGCCAATGGGATGAGGCAGGAGCGACAGTCGCAGATTGCAGGCTGGATCGCTCCTCGCAGTCGAGAGCGAGAGCGCTCCCTGGAGCCCGAGATGCGGACAAACCCGCTCCTGCTCTCGCCAAGGCAACCTCCAATTCGGCTGCAAGCCTTCAAGATCTCTTCTACGCCGCGGGATTGAAGGCCCGGTGAGCGCCAGGCTGTGACCGTGTCAGGTAACGCCGACCGCTCAATGCCTATTCGTGCTCCAGGAGGGTCTCTCTCTTCACCTCTCGGTGTGGTGCGGTCTGGTGTTGTGGGGGAGGAGCCGCGATGGTGCCGTGAAATTGAAAGCGCTGCGCAGTCGCGCAGGTAGAAACAGCCGCATACCCCTCTCCGCGGCCTTCAACTGAATCGAGTTTTCAGCCAATCACGCGGACTTCGCCTCCTCTTCACAATCTCACCTCACGTTCGCCTAATCATCTTCAAAGTACGGTCGGATCTGGAGCGGAACGGTGGGGAAAAGACGGGTCCTGCTCATCTGTGGGTCGCTGAACCAGACGACGATGATGCACAAGGTCGGCAGTGCGCTTGGGCCCCGCTACCGGTGCTCGTACTCGCCCTTCTACTGCGATGGCGTGCTGCTCGGTTTCAAGAAGATCGGTCTCCTCGAGCACACGGTCCTCGGCGGACGTTTTCGCGAGATAACGTTGCGTTACCTGCGGCACAACAAACTGCCGGTGGATGAAGGCGGGGTCGCCGACGGCTACGATCTAGTCGTCACATGTTCCGACCTCATCCTCCAGAGGAACATCCGCGGAAAGAAGATCGTCCTGGTGCAGGAAGGCATGACGGATCCCGAAAACTTCGCCTACCGGCTTGTCCGGCGATTCCCTCTTCCACGTTGGCTGGCATCCACATCGACGGCAGGGCTCTCCCTCGCATATTCGCGTTTCTGCGTCGCCTCGGCGGGATACCTGGATCTGTTTGCCGCAAGGGGGATCCCGAGAGAACTCATCGCCGTCACGGGGATACCCAACTTCGACAACTGTGTCGAGTACCTGGACAACGACTTTGCGTACCGGAACTACGTGCTGGTCGCGACCTCCGACACCCGTGAGACCTTCAAGTTCGACAACCGGAGGAGGTTCCTCGAGCGGGCGAAATCCATTGCCGCCGGCCGTCAACTGATCTTCAAGTGCCACCCCAATGAGGACTGGGATCGCACGAGTCGCGAGATTCGTACCCTGGTGCCTGATGCACTGATCTTCTGCGACGGAAACGCAGAGCAGATGGTCGCGAACTGTGACGTTCTGATCACCCAGTACTCCACTCTGGCCTTCGTCGGCATCGCCCTGGGCAAGGAGTGCCACTCGTACTTTGATATGGAGCAACTCAGGCATCTGGTGCCGTGGCAAAACGGCGGCACGTCTGCGAGGAGGATTGCCGACGTCTGTGAGGAGGTCATCGAGAGGGAGATGCTGCGAGAGAGGATGACCGCGTGACCGCTAAGCGACGCATGGTGACGATCGTACAGGCGCGTATGGGGTCGACGCGGCTGCCGGGTAAGGTCCTCAAGCCGCTCGCAGGCTCGACGGTGCTGGCAAGAATGCTCGAACGGGTGCTATCGGCGCGACTCGTCGGAGTCGTTGCCGTGGCAACCACGACGGAGACGGAAGACGAGAGGATCGTCGCGGCATGCGAGGACCTCGGCGTACTGTGCTTCCGGGGACATCCGACCGATCTGCTGGACCGGCACCTCCGAGCGGCCGAGGCCTTCGGCGCGGACGCCGTGGTGAAGATTCCTTCTGACTGTCCCCTCATCGACCCCGCGGTCATAGACGCGGTGCTACGTGAGTTTATGGACAGTGCGGGGGCCTACGACTACGTCAGCAATCTGCACCCCGCCACCTACCCGGACGGCAACGATGTCGAGGTCATGGGAATTGACGCGCTCGAGACAGCGTGGCGCGAGGCAGAGCGGCCGTTTGAGAGGGAGCACACGACGCCGTTTCTGTGGGAGAACCCGGAACGGTTCCGGATCGGCAACGTTGAGTGGGAGAACGGGTTTGATCTGTCCATGTCGCACCGGTTCACGCTCGACTACCAGGAGGACTATGAACTCGTTTCGCGTGTCTTCGACGCGCTCTACCCCGGCGATCCCCGTTTTGGAGTGCGGGACATCATCTCGTTCCTTATCCAGTACCCAGAGATCTACGAACTGAACGCTCGTCACCGCGGCGTCAACTGGTACTGGCGCCACCTGAACGAGCTGCGAACGGTGTCCGCCCTCGAGACTCGACAGCCGGGGGCTGCGTGAGCCAACGCGCTGCGGCCGCAGTCGAGTCGATGGCCCTCCGCGTCCGGGAGCGTGTCATCAGACTCGCAACCGGGGGAGGGTGCTTCCTGGGAGCGTCCCTCTCCTGCGTGGACATCATCGTGGCCCTGTACACGAGCTTCCTCAACGTGACAAAGGAGAACCTGACGAGTTCCGAGCGCGACGTCTTCTTGCTGTCCAAGGGGCACGACGTCCCGGCACTCTACGCGACGCTGGCCGAGCTCGGGTTCATTGACGGGAGCCGGCTGTCGAACCACCTCAAGCCCAGCGACCACATCTACTGGCACCCCAACATGGCCGTGCCCGGGGTCGAGTTCCACTCGGGTTCACTGGGGCATCTCTTAGCGGTTGCGGTCGGAATCGCTCTCGACCAAAGGCTGCGGCGTCAAGCCGCCAGGGTGGTCGTTCTGATGGGCGACGGCGAGCTCAACGAGGGCTCCGTGTGGGAGGCTCTCCTGGTCGCGGCAGCGAAGCGTCTGTCCAACCTCTTGATCATCGTGGACAGGAACGGGTTTCAGGCCAACGTCCGCACCGAGGACCTCGTGCCGCTCGAGCCCTTGGAAGAGAAGTTCGCCTCCTTTGGCTGTGGCGTCCTTCGGGTCGACGGCAACGACACAAAGGCGCTGCAGGCGGCCCTCTCCTGGTTTCCATACACGGAGAAGATAGTCGGTACCTTGGTCAAGGGTGTGCCCCAGGGCCCAAGCGTGTTGATTGCCGACACGATCCGCGGCAAGGGACTCCGGAGCATCGAGGCGCTGGCCGACCGCTGGTTCTGTAACTTCACGCCCGGTGAGGTGGAGGCGCTGATCGAGGAGCTGCATGGGAGCGCCGAGGCGCGTCTGCGCTCACGGGCTGTGGCGGTCAGATGAGCACGCGGTCGAGTCCCAGCTACGAGACCGTGCTGCGCGACCTGGCGGCTGCAGACGAACGCATCGTCGTCATGACGGCGGAGAACCGCGCCGCGATCCGCAGGTTGCCAGAAGCACTCGGCGAGAGGTTCATCGACACGGGGATCAACGAGCAGACGCTCGTCGGTGCCTCCGCCGGGCTTGCGCTGAGGGGACGGGTACCGGTGGTGCATGCGCTCGCGACGTTCCTGACGATGCGGGCGTTCGAATTCATACGGACGGATGTCGGGATTCCGGGCCTGCCCGTCAAGCTGATCGGCTATGTGCCGGGCCTGCTCTCGGAGGCAAACGGTCCAACCCATCAAGCGCTCGAGGATGTGGCATTGATGAGGACGATCCCCGGCATGAGGATCTTCTGCCCGGGCGACGAAGCCGACCTCCTCCTCGGGCTGCCGGCCGTTCTAGCCGACAGCGTACCCTGGTATGTACGCTTCAACGCACGACGGACCGAAATCAGGCATTCGCCGTTCGCGATCGGGCGGGCGGAGGTGATCCACGAGGGCTCCGACGTCGGGATCCTCGCTTGCGGGGCCCTGCTGCAGGAAGCTGCGGAGGCGGCCGACCTGCTCCATCAGTCCGGTGTGTCGGCGCGCCTGGTCAACGTGAGGACGCTCGAGCCCCTGGATGAGTGGGCCGTGGTCGACACGATCGGGCGCTGTCGCCTGGTCGTGACGGTCGAGGACCACTTCGTCAGGGGTGGTCTCTTCTCTGCCGTCGCCGAGCTCCTCGTCAGGCGCGGCATCCCCTCGCACGTGACGCCGATTGGCCTTGAGGGGTGGTTCCCGCCGGCCATGTTTCCTGACGTTCTGACCTGCACGGGTTTTCGTTGCGACCTGCTCGCGGACCGTATCCGCGAGTTGCTCAATCTTGCCGACAGCCAAGGATGAACGATGCCGAGTGCGCTCCCCATACCGCCCAACTATCCGTTGATCAGCGAATCCGATAGGATGTACACGCGCGCCCTTGACCTGATACCGGCGGCGACGCAGACCTTGGCAAAGGGACCTGGGCAGCACGTCATGGGTGTCGCTCCGAAGTATCTGAGGCGAGGCTCCCGGGCACACGTGTGGGACGTCGACGGCAACCGGTTCCTCGACATGAACATGGGGATCGGCCCGCTAGTTCTGGGCTACGCCTACCCTGCGGTGGACGATGCGATCCGCCGGCAGTTGGACGAGGGGATCACATTCTCCCTGATGCACCCTCTCGAGGTGGAGGTTGCAGAGGCCATTCGAGAAGCTGTGCCCTGCGCGGAATTTGTCCGCTTCAGCAAGACGGGGGCCGATGTCACTTCCGCAGCGGTCAGACTGGCTCGGGCCTATACGGGCCGGAACAAGGTGCTGTGCTGCGGCTACCACGGTTGGCACGACTGGTACGTCTCCGTCACGGGCCGCAACCTGGGCGTACCTTCCGCCGTCGCTAACCTGACTTTCACGTTCGAGTACAACGACCTGGAGAGTGTGCGGGCCGCGCTGGACAGCGATACGGCGTGCGTCATCCTGGAGCCCGTCGTCTTCACGCCCCCGGCGGGCGACTTCCTGCAGGAGCTCAAGAAGCTGTGTAATGCCAACGGCACCCTGCTCGTCTTCGACGAAATGTGGACCGGATTCAGATTGGCCCTCGGGGGCGCCCAGACATTCTTTGGGGTCGTGCCTGACCTCGCAACCTTCTCGAAGGCGGTGGCAAACGGGATGCCTTTGTCGGTCCTCGCGGGGCGGCGTGACATCATGAGCCTTCTCGAAAGGGACGTCTTCTTCTTCACGACCTTCGGAGGCGAGGTGCTTTCGCTGGCGGCGGCGAAGGCCACGATAGCGGAGCTCAAGCAGCGCTCGGTGCCAGAGTTCCTCGCGAGGCAGGGGAAGGCGATCAAGGATGGGTATAACCAGATCGCCGAGGCTCTCGAAATCGCAAGTTACACCCGATGCGTTGGCATGGAGTGCCGAACGCTTGTCACCTTCGACCCAGCGGCGGGAGAACCGCTCGAGCTCAGGTCGCTGGTGCAACAGGAGCTAATACGTCGCGCAGTCCTCTGGAGCGGCTTCCACAACGTGAGCTTCTCGCACGGTGCCGCTGAGGTCAGCCACCTCCTTGCGGCCTACGAGGAGGTCCTCCCGATCCTCAAGGACGCGGTTGAGACAGGCACCGTCCGGAAGAGGCTCAAGGGCAAACCCGTGGAGCCTTTGTTCAGGCGCACCTCCGGCTTCAACACCAGGCCTGCAGCGCGATGAGCAAAGATCCCTTCTCTCTGCGGGGGCGCGTCGCCGTCGTCACAGGGGCCCTTGGTCTGCTCGGCCGGGAGCACGCGGAGGCGTTGGCCGCGGCGGGAGCTTCCCTCGCCCTTGCAGACCTCGACGCCGAGCGACTGGAGGAGATGGCGAACGACGTTTCGGGGCGGCATGGAGTGGTCGCCATCGGTGCGGCGCTGGATGTGACATCCCCGCCGGGTCTGGCCGCGTTCGGGGAGCAGATCGACCTGGTGTTTGGCCGTCTTGACGTGCTGGTCAACAACGCCGCCGTGAACGACAGGTTCGAGCAACCCAAACTTGAGCCCGAGTTGTCGCGCTTCGAGAACTACCCACTGAACGAATGGCGTCGGATGCTCGAGGTTAATGTGACCGGCGTCTTCCTTGCGTCGCAGATTCTCGGGGCGCTGATGCTCCGCAAGCACTCAGGCAGCATCATCAACGTCGCCTCGACGTACGGAGTCGTTGCACCGGATCAGTCTCTTTACCGCTCCGCCGACGGCGCGCAGCGTTTCTGCAAGTCCCCGGCCTACCCGACCACCAAGGGGGCCGTTCTCGCGTTCACCAGGTTTCTCGCGGCGTACTGGGGCGAGGCAGGTGTCCGCGTGAACGCATTGTCGCCGGGTGGCGTGGAGAACGCGCAGGACGGGTTCTTCATCGAGAGCTACTCCAGGAGGACACCTCTAGGACGCATGGCGGCACCGTCGGACTACCGTGGGGCGATCGTCTTTCTCGCCAGCGACGCGTCCTCCTATATGACCGGCGCAAACCTCATCGTCGACGGGGGCTTCACCGTATGGTGAATGCGGACGCAATCACGCTGGACCAACTGTCGGACGAGTTGCTTGAGCGTGCTTGTCGGGTCCGCCTCGTGTTGACTGACTGCGACGGTGTCCTTACCGAGGCCGGAGTGTTCGTCTCGTGGAAGGGTGAAGAGCTGAAGTGCTTTTCGCTCCGGGATGGCATGGGAGTCGAACGTCTCCGAACCTATCTGGGTGTGGAAACGGGGATGATCACCTGCGAGAGCAGCGGCCCCGCCAAGGCGCGGGCGGACAAACTCAGACTCGGCGAGATTCATCTAGGCGTGAGAGACAAGCTTTCCGCGGTCGGCGAAATCATCGCCCGCCTCGGCCTCAGGTTCGAGGAAGTCGCGTACATTGGCGACGACGCCAACGACGCGCCCGTGCTCGCACGAGTCGGCCTCGCCGCGTGCCCAGCCGACGCATTCTTCCTGATCAGGCAAATCGTGCACTACGTGACCCCCAATCCCGGAGGTCACGGCGCGTTCCGGGACCTTGCCGAGTTGATCTTGCTCGCGCGGATGCACGAGACCCCGTACAAGTGAGCCACGAGGAGGATATCAGGGAGGTACCGATGCAGTTCTTCATGCCCCGCAACGCCAGGCGGCACGTGTCCGTTCTCGGACGGGAGATCGGAGACGACAGGCGGGTCTTCGTGATCGCTGAGATCGGCATCAACCACAACGGTTCGGTTGAGATGGCCAAACAGCTGATCAATGGTGCGGTGCGAGCCGGGTGCGATGCCGTCAAGTTCCAGAAGCGAACCCCCGAGCTTTGCGTGCCAAGAGAGCAGTGGTATGCCCAGAAAGACACGCCGTGGGGTCGCATGGCGTACATCGATTACCGTCACCGAGTGGAATTGGGGTTTGAGGATTACGCCGAGATCGACCAACATTGCCGGAGGCAGCGGATCCCGTGGTTCGCTTCGTGCTGGGACCTGCCGTCGGTGCACTTCATCGAGCAATTCGAGCCACCGCTCTACAAGGCGGCTTCCGCTTCGCTCACGGACCAGACGCTCTTGCGGAAGATGAAGGACACCGGCAGGCCCCTTATCATATCCACGGGAATGTCGACGACGAAGGAGATCGAGGCCGCTGTGCGCGCCGTCGGACTTCGAAAACTCATGATCGCTCACACCACTTCCACGTATCCGTGCCCGGCGCATGAGCTGAACCTCAGAGTCATCCGGACTCTGCGCCAGAAATACCCATTCACGCCGGTCGGATACTCGGGTCACGAGCCTGGACTTGCACCGACATACGCGGCCGTCACCCTCGGCGCGGCCTTCATCGAGCGACACATCACCCTCGACCGGGCGCTGTGGGGCTCGGACCAAGCGGCCTCGGTGGAGATCGTCGGTCTCGAGCGCCTTGTACGCGACATCCGGACAATCGAAGAGGCGCTTGGCGATGGCGTCAAGAGAGTGTACGAGAGCGAACTCGCGGCTCGCAGCAAGCTGAGGTGTGTGGGAGCCGGCGACGAAGCAGGCACAGAGGACGAACAGGCGCTCTGCAGCTGACTGACCTCGAATGGCTCGGTGCGAGGACTTGCCCGGCGAATCGCTCCGCGGATGAATTAGGCCCAGAGAGGAGGTAAAGCTGCCTGGACTAAGGCGGTCCGGCCTCGCCCACGCGCTGCGCTCATGCGACCTGCTCCGTGGGCAGATCCTCCCAGAGTTTGGGAACGCTACGTGCCCCGCACCATAGTCCAACGGCGGCGAACAGCGCGTCTCGGCCTCGAACGAGGACGGCGACCAACAGCGCCACAGAAGGCGCACTACCGAAGAACGCGAAGACCGCCACGTGGCTTGCTTCGAGCGCCCCGACGCCGCCTGGCACCGGCGCAATCTGTAGCGCAACGTGGGTCACCGCCAAGGCCGCCAAGACCTGTAGCGGCGAGAGCTTCGCGCCAAGAACCCTGCAGATCAGGAAATACTCCGCGAACCCGAGCGCCCAGTAGAGACCTGACACTGCAAAGGCCCGGACTGCGATGCCGGGCGAGCGGTCGAGCAGTCTTGCAACAGTTCTCTCTCCGCGGGCGACCGTTCTCAGTGGACGCAACGTTCGAAAGCCTGTGAACGGCTTTGCGTGGAGCGCTCCCATCACTCGGAGGACGAAGGCGGTCAGCCTCGAAAGCGGGCGATTGCCGCGGGCGATTGCGGCCACGGTCCCTAACGGTGCAGCAACCATGGCTGCCCAGGCGGCGACTGCAAGGCCTCCGTGACCGGCCGCGATCAACCCAGCGGCCCCGCTCAGGAGCAAAGAACCGACGAGAATGCTGACGCTCGTAGCGAGCTCCACAAGCTTGTCCAGGAGCACCGACATCACCGCGTCGCGTCGGGGGATCTCCTGAAAGCGTTCGAGCGCGGCAATCCTGAGGATCTCTCCTCCGACTTGAACGCCGGGCGTCACGTAGTTGATCCCCCACGAGGCAAGCCGGTAGTTCACGAGCGCACGCCAGGGGACATTGTGGCCGGCAGCCCGCACGAACAGCCGCCAACGGGCGACCTGCGCCGCGAAAGAGGCTCCACTCAGGGCCAGGACCCCGACAACGAAGCCGAGGCTTAAGGCGTTGAGAGCCAAGCCCGCTTGTCCCCAGGCCAAGCTGCGTAACGCGAAGGCAAGCAATGCCAGGCCCAACGTTCCGCAAAGTCCCGCTACCATTCCGGGCCGGCGGGCGAGTGTACTACCCACAACTGGCAGGAGCGTTACGGCGTGTGCGGGTAGTCTCTCCACTGCGCGCCCTCCCATCATAGTGTGCAAATGTTGCGAAGAATTCGCGAGGGCCGCCAGAAAAGCGCGCTAAGAGGGACGTCCGAGGTGCACCATCCCATTCCGGACACGGTGGCGCCCTTTTTCGAGATCCGCTTCGTCATCGCCACAACCCAACTTCCGCCTTGCCCGTGCACGCTCGTGGCGCCTGCAGCCAGATGCAGTTGCTGCGCTTCGTCGCCATCGCGCCAGCCAAGCTGTTGAGCCGGAGGCACCACGGTGTCGCTGGTTCCACCAAAATCGGGGCGTTCAAGCAGGAGGGAGGAAGACACGTTGCTCGCGCCAGCAATATGACACCTATGTTGAGACTTGTTAAATGCTGACAACGGGCTGCTGCAAGCGGCTCTAGACGTGGTTGCGCAGCATCAGCTCCTTGGGGTGGGGCTCGAGGTAGACCTGCCCCGCGAGGTAGCTGACCGAGTGCAGCCGGACGTAGTGCCGGACGAGCGTGATCGGGACGACCAGTGGCACGAGCCCGCGCTGGTAGTCCTCGATC
>DATKMD010000180.1:0-35101 GCA_035542075.1 Thermoanaerobaculaceae bacterium | reverse complement strand
GTCGAGTTCCCCCTCCACGATCATCTTGAAGCTGCGGATCGTCTCGGCGATCTTGACGTACCGGCCCACGAGACCGGTGAACTGCTCGGCGACGTGCATCGGCTGAGAGAGGAACTTCTGGACTTTGCGCGCCCGGGCCACGGTGAGCTTGTCGTCCTCGGACAGCTCGTCGATCCCCAGGATCGCGATGATGTCCTGCAGGTCCTTGTACTTCTGCAGGATGCGCTGGACGTCACGGGCAACCCGGTAATGCTCCTCGCCGACGATCTTGGGGTCCAGGATGCGTGAGGTCGAAGCCAGAGGGTCAACGGCCGGGTAGATGCCCATGTCCACGATCTGACGCGAAAGAACGGTGGTGGCGTCCAGGTGGGCAAATGCGGTCGCGGGCGCTGGGTCGGTCAGGTCATCGGCGGGCACGTAGATCGCCTGCACCGATGTGATCGATCCCCGCTTGGTCGAGGTGATGCGTTCCTGCAACTCGCCCATTTCGGTGGCCAGGTTCGGCTGGTACCCGACCGCCGAGGGCATGCGGCCCAGGAGCGCGGAGACCTCCGAGCCGGCCTGAGTGAACCGGAAGATGTTGTCGATGAAAAGCAGCACGTCCTGCTCCTCCACGTCGCGGAAGTACTCCGCCACGGTGAGGCCGGAGAGTGCCACGCGCAGGCGTGCGCCCGGGGGCTCGGTCATCTGACCGTAGATGAGCGCCGCCTTTGACCTGTTCCAGTCGTCCGGGTTGATGACCCCGGACTCCTGCATCTCGAGCCAGAGGTCGTTCCCTTCCCGGGTGCGCTCGCCGACCCCGGAGAACACGGAGTAGCCCCCGTGCTGAAGGGCCACGTTGTTGATCAACTCCATGATGATGACCGTCTTGCCGACACCGGCGCCGCCGAACAGGCCGGTCTTGCCACCCTTCGTGTAGGGCTCCAGGAGGTCCACCACCTTCATGCCGGTCTCGAACATCTCGACATTGGTGGACTGCTCCTCGAACGAGGGGGGCTCGCGATGGATCGGCCACCGCTCCTTGGTCTCGCACGGGCCCTTCTCGTCCACCGGGCGGCCGATGACCGAGAGCACCCGGCCGAGTGTCTCGCGTCCGACCGGCATGGTGATCGGGCTACCGGTGTCGATCGCCTTCATCCCGCGCACCATCCCGTCGGTGGGTTCCATGGCGATGCACCGCACGCGGTTCTCGCCCATGTGCTGCGCCACCTCCAGCACCACCTCGAGGTCGCCCGCCTCACTCCGGTCGCGCACCTCGACAGCGTTGTAGATGGCGGGGAGGTGCCCCTCCGGGAACTCCACGTCTACTGCCGGCCCGATGACCTGTACGACGCGCCCTTCCGCCCGAAGCGGACTCGTTGGCATATGCGACTCCTAGCTTCCGGCCAGCGCCTGGGCGCCGGACACGATCTCGATGAGCTCCTTGGTGATCGAGGCCTGGCGCGCGCGGTTGTAGATCAGCGTCAGGCGGTCGATCATGTCTGCCGCGTTCTTCGACGCCGCGTCCATGGCCGTCATGCGGGAGGCCTGCTCCGCGGCCTGTGAGTCGAGCAACGTCCGCAGCACCTGGAACTGCACATGACGCGGCAGGATGTGGCCGAGCAGGGCCTGCGGGCTGGGCTCGAAGATGTAGGCCCCCGGGCGCTCGCCCCCCGCGATCTTCGCCCGCTCGATCGGCAGCAGCCTCTCGAGCGTGACCTCCTGCTTCATGATTGAACGGAAGTGATTGTAGAGAAGGTAGATCGCGTCGGTTTCCCCGGCCGCGAAGCGGCCTGCAAATGAGTGCGCGACCTCGAACGCCGCGTCGGGCGTCAGCCGGCTCATCAGTTCGGGATGCGTGGCGAGCGTCGGGTAGGTCCGGCGGCGGAAGAAATCGATGCCCCGACGGCCGACCAGCACGAGCTCCACCTTCGGCCAGCGCCCGCTCCCGAGCAACGAGGTCGCTTCCCGCAGGATGTTGGCGTTGTACGCCCCGCACAGCCCCTTGTCGGCGGTGACCACAACCAGCGTGACCGTCTGCTCAGGGCGCTCCTCGAGCAGCTCGTGGCGGTGCGAGGCGACCCGCGAGGCGAGGGAACGCAGCACTGCCTCCAAAGCGGCGGCGTAGGGGCGCGCCTCAAGGATGCTGGTCTGGGCCCGACGCAGCTTTGCCGCGGCGACCATCTTCATCGCCTTGGTGATCTGCTCGGTCGAGCGCACCGAGCGGATACGACGCCGCAGGTCCTGCTGGCTAGGCAACGGCCGCCCCCGGGTGCTCACGCAGGAACGCCTCGACGGCCCCCTGGCACCCGTTCGCGAGCTCCTGCTCGACGGCCCCCTCCAGCTTGCCGGTCGCCGTTATCGCCTCGAGAGCGGCGCCGTGTCGCGCCTTCAGGTACTCGTGCAGGAAGGCCTCGAACGGCAGCACGGATTCGACCTTGAGCTTGTCAAGGTATCCGCGGGTGCCGGCGAACACCGACGCCACCTGCAGCTCGACCGGCATCGGCTGGTACTGCCCCTGCTTGAGAATCTCGACCAGCCGATCGCCGCGCGCCAGCTGGCGCTGGGTGGCCTTGTCGAGGTCCGAGCCGAACTGCGCGAACGCCGCCAGCTCACGGTACTGCGCCAGGTCGAGGCGCAGCGTCCCCGCCACTTTCTTCATCGCCTTGATCTGCGCGTTGCCGCCCACGCGCGACACCGAGATGCCTACGTTCACGGCTGGCCGAACGCCGGCGTAGAACAGGTCCGATTCCAGGAAGATCTGGCCGTCCGTGATCGAGATGACGTTGGTGGGGATGTAGCCCGACACGTCGCCGGCCTGCGTCTCGATCACCGGGATCGCGGTGAGCGAGCCGCCCCCGAGGTCGTCGCGCAGCTTGGCCGCTCTTTCCAGCAGGCGCGAGTGAAGGTAGAAGACGTCCCCCGGGTATGCCTCACGCCCCGGCGGCCTCCGCAGCAGCAGCGAAATCTCCCGGTACGCGGCGGCGTGCTTGGATAGGTCGTCGTAGAACACCACCGCGTGCCCACCGTTGTAGAGGTAGTACTCTCCCAGCGCACAGCCGGCGTAGGGGGCGAGGTACTGCAGGGGAGCTGGCTCGGAGGCCGTGGCGGCGACCACGATCGTGTGGGCCATGGCGTCACGGTCCTCGAGGGTCTTGACCACCTGGGCGACGGTCGAGCGCTTCTGGCCGATCGCGACGTAGATGCAGACCGTGTTCTTCCCCTTCTGGTTGATGATCGTGTCAGCGATGATCGCGGTCTTGCCGGTCTGGCGGTCGGAGATGATCAACTCGCGCTGGCCGCGCCCGATCGGGATCATCGAGTCGATCGCCTTGATCCCGGTCTGCACCGGCTCCTTGACGGGCTGACGGCGCACCACACCGGGGGCGATGCGCTCGATCGGGTACGTGTCGGCGGCCGTGATCGGGCCTTTGCCGTCGATGGGTTGCCCAAGCGGGTTGACGACCCGCCCCACCATCGCCGGCCCCACCGGGACCTGGAGGATCCGCCCGGTGCGCCGCACCTCGTCACCTTCGTGGATCGCCTGCGACTCGCCCATCAGCACGCAACCGACGCTGTCCTCCTCGAGGTTGAGGGCGAGGCCGAAAACGTCGTGCGGGAACGCCACCATCTCTCCCGCCATCACCCGGTCGAGGCCGAACACCCGCGCGATGCCGTCACCGACCGACACGACGGTGCCCACCTCGGCCATCTCCACGGTGGTCTCCAGGCCCTGGATCTGCCGCCGCAGGATGTCCGTGATCTCGTCTACCTTGATCTGCATGCTTCTCTCCCCTACTTGACGACCGCCGATGCGGCGAACCGGCGCACCCGACCCAGCACCGAGCCGTCGAACACACGGCTGCCAACGCGCACGACGAAACCCGCGAGCAACTCCTCGCGGACCTTGAGGTCCAGTTGAACCCTTGCCGCCACTGCCCGCGTGAGCGCCTCCTCCAGAGCCGTCACCTGTCGCGCGTCTGCCTCGGAGGGCAGTTCCACGCGCCCACGCACGATCCCCTCCTTGCGGTCCACGAGCTCCCGGAAGTACGCCACGACCTCGTCCAAATAGCGGAGCCGCAGGTGATGCTCGAGGGCGATCAGCAAACGCTGCGCCTCCATCCGAAGGCCGAGCGCTTGACCGATCTCCACCACTAGCTTGCGCTTGGCATCGGGCGGCACGGACGGCACCTCGAACACCCGCAGGACCTCCGGCGCGTGGCGGAACAGCTCAGCCACCGAGGCGAGCTGCGCTTCGATCTGGCGCAGCTGACCGACACCACCCTTTTCGGTGACCTGCAGCAGCGCCACCGCGTACGGGCGCGCGACGCGGCGGCTCACGGCCCACCCTCCTGCAGGCGCTCCAGCGTGGTGCGGAAGATGCGCTCGCGGTCCTCCGCCGTGAGCTCCCGGTGCAGCAGCTCGAGCGCCAGGTCGGCGGCCACGGCCGCAGCCTGCGAGGCCAGCTGACGGCGCGCGTCCTCGATCCGCCGCTCGGTCTCCTTCCCGATCTGCGCCAGCAGGCGCGACGCCTCTTCCTCTCCCTGCCGTTCGAGCGCCGCATGCTCGCGCTCGCCGTCGCGCCGGAGCCGCTCCTTGAGCGCCTCGATCTCCCCCGAGAGCGCCGCCACACGCTTCTCCATCTCCGAGCGCAAACGCTCGGCCTCGACCTGCTGGTTGGCCGCCTCCTTCATATGCGACAAGATCTGCTCGCGCCGGGCCCGGAAGAACCTCGACATTGGCCGCACCAGCAGGTAGGCGAGCAGGCCAAAGAAGAAGACCAGGTTGCCCACCTTCCAGAAGAGCGAAGGCAGGCCGAGGAAGCTCTCGCCGCCCTCCTCCGCACCCCAGGCGGGGAGCGCCGCGCACAAGAGGGCGAGCGTTGTGAGCACCCGCTTGCTCACGCGACGCTCCTCCCGAGCACCCGGCTCGCGAGCTCCCGGGCGAGCTCCGAGCTGCGCTCCCGCAGGGTGGTGCGTGCTTGACGCGAGGCCTCGTCGAGTTGGCCTGCCAGCTGCGCAAGGCGCTGCTGCACCTCGCTTCGCGCGGCCTCAACCCTGCGGCGTCGCGCCTCGTCACCGGAGGCGCGCAGGGCGGCCCGCTCCCGCTGACCCTCCGAGGCCGCGGCCGCGAGCTCCCGCTCACAACGCCCGACCCCCTCCGCCAGCGCCCGGTTTGCCTGCTCGTACGCATCGCGGGCCGCCTTCACCCGGGCCTCACGTTCGTCGAGCACGCGTCCGAGCGGCTTCACCAGTTGCGTCGACACCACCAGATAGACCAGCCAGAAGCAGGCCATGACGAGGAACAGCGAGTAGTTAGGCAGGCTGAACACGCTGGCCTCCCGCGGCCGCAACGGACGAGGAGGCGTAAAGCCTCCAGCGGCGAGGGCTTAAATTAGCAAAGGCGGCTGCCCCGGTCAACGCCTCCGCTGTGCCTGACCGGCGCTCAGCGCGGGGTCTTCTCGCGCACGATCAACCTCGGGAAGCGCTCCTCCAGTATCCGGTACAGCTCCGTGACCCGGGTGCTGGATCCATTGGCCCAGTCCGCGTCCCGAAACGTGAGGTCGTCCCCGGCGAGCGTGCGGACCCGCAACTCGCTCACGCGGCGGTTCGAGCCCTGCACGACGCTTCCAAGCCAGACGCCCCGGAGCGAGGCCATCGGAAGCGACTCATTGTGTCCCGATCCGCGGTCGTCGAGCCACTGCAGGGCATCCGATGCGAGCGTCAACGTGCCGCTGCTCTCGCGCCGAAACGCCCCGGTCATTCGGAGCAAGGGGCCGAACGTCATCGGTTGCGCCGTCGGCGTGGAAGGTGGGATCACGGCCGCCGCTGGCGCCGGTTGGACCGGCGGAGGCGCCACCGCGGGAGGAGGGACCGGTGCAACCGCGGGAGCCGCCGCGACCGGGGCCACGAGTGGTGCCGGCGCCGCGACGGCAGGCACCGGCGTGACCGGCACACCGCTGGCCAAAAGGGCGAGGATGACCTCATCCGGGATCTTGTGCTCCTTGAGGTAGATCAGGTCGTTGACCGTGAGCGCGTAGCTCCGCCCGGACTGGCGCACCTGTGCGGCGACCAACTCTGCCGGCAGCCCGGCACTCACCATCCGAACGACCTCGGCGAGACGCGGGTCGTCGGGGAGGACGGGCCCCGGGGTCGGCGTGGGCGTGGTCCTGGCACCCAGGGCCCGGACCACTCGCTCCGAGACACCGGCTGCGCGCAATTTCGCGAGATCGGCTGGGGTGAGAGGCGCCACGGAGGGAGCCTCGGAGATCAGCCTGAGGATCCCATCCTCGGGGGCGCCGGCCCGCTGTGCGGCCACGATCTCCGCGACCGTCAACTCCTGCGCACACACGCAGCCGGCCGCGAGCAGGAGAGCAAGCACCGGGAAGACGCGCATCGCAACCTCCCCGTGAAGCGGGGTCAGTGTAGCAACGTCTCCACCCCGAGCATCACCCGTCGTCCGGGCGCGGGATAGCCCCGGACCTCCTCGTACCTGCGATCTGCGAGGTTCTCCACGCGCACGCGGGCGGAAAACGCCGCAGAGAGCGGCACGGTGACCGCCACGTTGGCGGTCACGAAGCCGCCCTGCCGGACCGTCGCGAAGGAGATCGGGTCGGCGTCGGGACGGCTCCCGACCCAGACCAGCGCGGCGGCACCTGCGAGCCGCCCCAGAAGCGGCCCATCCAGAGTCAGCGCACCCGACCAGGTCGGGCGCCGCAGCAGTGGCTGCCCGTCACCGTCACGCGCGGCAAGCCAGGTGAGCGACGCCTGCAGGCGTCCACGCTCGCCAAGCATCGCGACCCACGAGCTCTCCACGCCGCTCTGGGTGGCGTGGGCGATGTTGGCAAAGCGGAAGCGCGCCAAGTCGAAATCGATGAGGTCTTGCTCGCGGTTTCCGAAACCGACCAACTGGAGAACCGACCGGCCGCCCGGGAGCGCGAGCGAGACGCCCATCTCGGCCGCGCGCGAGCGCTCGGGCACAAGGTCCGGGTTTCCCGAGAACGGGTAGTACAGCTCCCCGAGTGAGGGGGCACGGAACGCGCTCCCGAAAGAGGTCCACAACCGCAACGCCCTCCCCTTCCAGCTGGCGGTGAGCCTCGGCGAAAGCTCGCTCCCCCAGGGGTTGGCGGCGTCCCAGCGCAACCCCGCCAGGACCCCGACTCCCTTGCCGACGTCCCACTCGTCCTGGGCGAAGAGCGAGCGCGTGTTCAGCCGGCGATCGTCCAATGTGGTGCCAAAGTTCGAACCGTCGGTGACGGCGTCCGCGCGCCACTCCCCGCCAACCGTCAGTCGGTGGGGCCCGAAACGCTGGTGAAACGCGAGCTTGGCACTGTTGGAGTTCGTGGCGGTATCGCCGGCCACGAAGCCGGAGGCATCGTCCGGGTCGCGGAACTCCAGGCTCTGCATCACCCGCGAGAGCGTGAGCTCCAGCTCGCCTGCCTGTCCGAGGCGCCAGTGAACCGGGAGCGCGACGAGGTTCTGATCGGCGGCGGTAAAGCGGTTGGGGGTGAGCTGAGCGCCCGAGAACGGGATCTCGGTGCGGCCCGCGGTGCGCTGGAACACCAGCCCGATCCGGCCCGCAGGACCGAGCTCCGTGCCGAGACTGATCATGCCCACCCTCGAGGCGAAGGCGTCGTTCGCAAGGGGACCGTCACCCGCCCGGCTGCCCGCGCTCACGAACCCGTTCCAGGACTCTGCGGTGAAACCGGCCTCCACCTCCGCACGCTGCCACCCGTCGTTGCCACCTTCGAACAGGACCCTCAGCGTGTTCCCCGCCGCACGCGCGGGGATGAGCTGGACGACGCCACCGACCGCATCACCGCCGTACAGCGCCGAGTACGGACCGCGCACCACCTCGATCCGGTCGAGTCCCACGGTGAGGGGGAGACTCCAGTCGTAGCCACCGAAGAACGGGGAGTTGAGCCGGACCCCGTCGAACATCACCAACGTGTGCGTGGAGGATGTGCCGCGCACGAACAGCGAAGTGACGCCACCGTCGAGCCCCGAACGGAGCACCAGCGCACCCGGTACCCAGCGAAGGGCTTCGGCAACGGTGGTCACGCCCTCAGCCTTCAGCAGCATCGCGGGGATCACCGTCGAGGCCGCGGGTACTTCCTCCACTGGCTCTTCCTGGCCGGTGGCGGTCACCACCACCGCGTCGTGAAAGGCCGGCAGTTGCTGGGCACCCCCGGGGCGTGGGAGCAGCGCGAGCGCTGCCAGGGAGAGAAACACACGCCGAACCATGGAAACCTCCCGTTTCCCGCTCGGGGTGGCAGGTCTCCTGGCTCCCGGATCATCCGGACTCGCTCGCCTTCCCAGGCGTCAGGCCTTTCGACCCGCGCGCCCAGTGGCAGTGTGAGCGCTCCGTCCCCGGTCACAGTGGCGGGGGCCACGCCGGATTCGCACCGGCTTCCCTCGACACCACCCCGGTCTACGTCCAGCGCAACTCTAGCCAGAGGCGGTGAAAAAGCAAGCGGCCCGGGAGACCCGGGCCGCGGTGATTCCACTCCTGACGCCTTATTGCACGACGGCCTGGACCGGCACCTCGATGAGCTTTCGAAGCGGGTCACTGGTGGTCATCGACACGGTTCCCTTCTGCGTTCCCTTGGCGACACCGGCCTTCAAGCTCACCGCCACCTGGTAGCGCTGGCCGGCCTGCAGCGGGATCACCTCGGCGGAGAAGTTGGCGTTGTCCACCTTGACGTCGGAGAGTTGCAGCTCCGAACCCTGCCGGTTGTTCACGACGAGGAAGTTCTGCCCCACCAGAGCATCGCCGCTCACGGTTCCGAAGTTGACCTGGGGCGGGATGACCTGCACCACCGGGCGCACGGCGCCGGTCACGTTGATGGTGACCTCGGCCGCCTTCGCGGCGGTGGTCTTCACAACGATCTTGTGGTTGAGCATCCCTTCCGGAGCGTTCGCCGGAACCGTCACCGTGAGCTCCCACTGCGAGCCCTTGCGCTCCGGCACCCGGTCCTTCTCGCCCAGTTCCTTGTACGAGAGTTGGTACGGCCCTCCGCCGGCCTCGGCACCCTCGACCTTGAAGTCCGAGCCATCCGCCGAGACCAGCACGAGCTTCTCGGTGGCCGGTTCGCCCTGCAGCACGTTGCGGAAGATCACCAGCGGCCGGGGCAGCACCTCGATGAACGCTCGCACGTCGGCCTTGATGACCAGGTTGACCTGCGGGGCCGTCGGGTCGTTGGAGAACACCAGGACCGCCTTCGAGATCGGGCCGGAGAACCCGGTGGTGTCCACCTCTGCAACGACCTTGCCGGTACCGCCGGGAGGGATCGTGCGGTCGAAGTTCGCCACCGTGCAGCCACAAGTGGGCCGGACCTGGGCGATCTCCAGGGGGGCCTTACCGGTGTTGCGGACGTCGAAGGTGGCACGGATCTTCTCCCCCTTCGCGACCATGCCGAAGTCCTGGATCTTGTTGGCGATGTCAATGGTCGGTTGCGGCCCCTCCGGGGCCTTTTGAGCGGCCGCCGGGGCCTGAGCTTGCGCCGGTGCTGCCGGGGCAGGCTGCTGCGCGAACGCCGCAACCGCCACCAGCGCGGCCGCGAGTGAGCAAACCAGGGTACGTGTCATCTCTCGAAACCTCCTCTCGCCTCCATCGGCGTCCGGCTCCACCGGAGATGGTAGAGTACACCGCCGCGCGGAAGCGCGCCAGGATACATGCAGAAACCTTGCCATTTCTACCTCCTCCCCATCGGTGGAACCGCCACCGCCGCGCTGGCCGGGTTGCTGCACGACGCCGGGGAACGGGTTTCGGGGGTGGACACCGCGCTCTACCCACCCACCTCCGAGTTGCTCGCTGACCTCGGGGTACCGGTGCGGCTCGGCTTCGACCCTGCCGGCATCCCCGCGGACCTCGACCAGGTCATCATCGGCAACGCGCTCCCCCGCACCAACGTTGAGGTCCAAGCGGTGTTGGAACGGGGGCTTCCCTACACCTCGCAGGCCGAAGCCTTTGGGGAGCGGTTCTGCCGCCCGGCCAGGACGGTCGTCGTGGCCGGTACCCACGGCAAGACCACCACCACTGCGCTGGTGGCGCACATCCTCACGGCTGGTGGATTCGACCCCACCGCCCTGATCGGGGGCGTCCCCCGCGGGGGCAAGCCGTGGCGGCTCGGACACGGAGGGTGGACGGTCGTCGAGGGGGACGAGTACAACACCGCCTTCTTCGACCGCGGTCCCAAGTTCCTCCACTACCACCCCCATCTGTTCGTCGTCGGCAACGTCGAGTTCGACCACGGCGACATCTACCCCGACCTGGATGCCATCCTGGCAGCGTTCCGTGCCGGAGTGGCGCTTGTCGGTCCCATCGGACACGTGGTGGCGAATGCGGATGATGCGGGGGCGCGGCACGTGGCCGAGGGTCGCTCCGACACGGTCTGGTACGGGCTCGACCCGCGCGCCGACCTCGCGTGTACGGGCTGGGAGCACACCGATGGATCCCTGCGTGCCACCGTGCGCTGGCAGGGGCGCAGCTTCGAGGTCACGACACCGCTCGTGGGACGGCACAACCTGGACAACCTCCTGGCCGCCTGCACGTGCGGTCTGCTTGCCGGGATGGCCCCGGAAGCCGTCGTGGGGGCCGCAGCGAGCTTCCCCGGCGTGCGCCGCCGCCTGGAGCTGGTGGGCGAAGCGGCGGGGATCGCCGTGGTGGACGACTTCGCCCACCACCCGACCGCGGTCGGCCTCACACTCGAGGGGGCGCGTCATCGCTTCCCAGGGCGGCGCCTGGTCGCGGTCTTCGAACCGCGCTCGCTCACCGCGGGTCGCAACTCGTTCGCCGCGGCCTACGAGCAGGCGCTGGCCGGGGCGGACGTGGCACTGCTCGCCCCTGTGTTCCACCGCGCACGCCTGGGACCGGGTGTGACTCTCGACCGCGAGGCTCTGGTGGCTGCCCTGCGGGCGCGCGGTGTCGAAGCCGAGTCTCTGCCGGAGGAGGGCGACCTCGTAACCGCGGCGCGCCGACACCTGCGGGCGGGCGATGTGGTGCTCTCCATGTCCTCGGGGGAGTTCGGCAACCTGCCGCGACGGTTGCTCGAGATGCTGAGGGGGGAGCGATGAGGGCGACGGTCGCTCGCCTCCTGGCCACGGTGGGCGGGCTCGGCGACCTCCTGCCCGCGCCCGGGACGACCGTCGGTTCGCTCGTTGGCGCCCTGCTGTACTGGGGTGCCTCACGCCTGTGGCCGCTACCGGCCTGGGCGGTAGCCATCGGGGGGCTCGTCGTGCTGTTGCCCGTTTCGGTGTGGGCGTGCGGGGCCGAGGCCGCGCGGCGCGGTCATACCGATCCGGGACCCGTCGTCCTCGATGAGGTTGCCGGGCAGTGGCTTGCGCTCGCGGTCGTCGCGCTCGCCCAGTCGCGGGCTCCCGGGGTGCGCGAACTGGCGGTGACATTCCTCCTGTTCCGCCTCCTGGACGTGGCTAAACCGTGGCCGATCCGGAAGCTTGAGCGACTGCCGGGCGGTTGGGGGATCGTGGCCGACGACGTCGCCGCGGCGTTCCTTGCCGGCGTGCTCGCCGTCGGCTTCTTCGCGATCCTCTAGGGCGGCGATTGTCGGTGCTCGACCAGCACAATCGTGAGGTCGTCCCCCAGGGGATGACCGGCGGTGTGGCGGTCAAGCTCGGCCAGGAGCGTGCTCAGGAGTTGCGGACCTCCGACTCCCCGGTACTGAAGGAGTACCCGTTGGAGCTTCTCGTACCCGAAGGGGTTCCCCGCGGCGTCGTGCGCCTCGACCAGCCCGTCGGAGTACAGAAGCAGCCTGCTGCCGGGCGCGAACGCCAGGGTACGCTCCGGGGCGGGGTCGGGCCACCGGTGCCCGAGGGGCAGTGACGACAGCAGCACCTCCTCCGCCGCGCCGTCAGCCGCCAGGAGAACGCCGGGCTGGTGCCCAGCGCTCGCGATCTTCACCTCTCGCCGCTCCGCATCCACCTCGGCGAGCGCGAACGAGACCATGCGCTGCTTGAGGTTCTGGCAGAGCAGCAGGCGGTTGAGTCTGGACAGCAGCTCGCCGCCCCTGTGCCCCTCCTCGATCAGCGTCGCCACCGCGGACTTGACCATCGCCATCAGCAGGCCGGTCGGCAGCCCGTGCCCCGCCACATCCCCGATCGACACCACCAGCGTTCCGGGCGCGAGTGGGAAGAGATCGAAGTAGTCCCCTCCGACCTCGGCCGCAGGACGAAAATGGGCCCACACCGCGACTGGTCCGCTGGAGAGCTCCGAGGGCGGGAGCAGGCTTTCCTGGATCTCGCGCGCCAGCTCCATCTCCCGCGCCAGGCGCTCCTTCTCGGCCACTTGGACCAGCATCGTGCTCACCGAATTCGTCATGGCATTGAACGACACCGCCAGCTCGCCCAGTTGGTCGTGGCGCTTGACCGGGATCCGCGTTTCCAGGTCACCGCGGGCGACCGCGCGGGCTCCGCGTGTCAGACGGGCCGTCGAGCGCGTGACCCGCAGGATCATGACCGCCGCGAAGCCGACCGCCACCAGGTAGAGAGAGCCGAACACTCCAGCCAGCGCCAGCAGCATGCTCTTTGCCTCTGTGCCGATCTCCTCCGAAGGTCCGAAAAGGTCTTGCAGCGCACCGCGGGGGGAGAGCTTGATCAAGGTGATGGAGATGGCCTTCTTGATCTCTTCGCCGCTTTCCAGGGTCCGCGGTGTCTTCCCGAGCCGCACCCAAAGCAGGCGGGCCCTCTGCCAGCGACTGCCCTCCGACGGCCTTGCCGCGAACCATCCGGTCTCCACCTGCGTCTCGGGGACCGCGCGGCCATCGATCCGAAACCTCGGAGGCTCCCCGGGGTTGCCGCCCACCGTGATCGCGACGTTGCGGTCTTTCTTGGCCTCGTCCGTTGCGCCCCTTGCCGCAGTCACGAAACGAACCTCGTACCAGCGTCCGCGGGCGAGGGCACCCGCGTTTGCGAGGCCGAGCGGGAGCAGGATCGCGGCGACCCTTTCGCCGCGTCGCTCCACGGCCGCCAGGTACGCGACTCCGCCGTGCACCACCTCTCCCTGCCACCCGCCCTCCGCAACCCAGCGCGGCACGGGTAAGGTCTCGGCGCCGGGGCTGTGCCACTCCCGCGACTGCTCGGCCAGCAGCCACTCCTCGTGCATCCCTCTCTCGCCCTCGCCGCCACCCTGCAGGATCTCGCGGGCGTGCGCGTCCCTCCCTTCGATCAGCTCGTGCATCGCGCTCGCCGCACGCCCGGCCAACCTGCTCTCCAACTGGTTTGTCTCGCTGGCAACTCGCGCGCCCGTGTACTGGCCGACCAGCACGTACCCCAGCACGAGGGCGAGACCCGCGAAAAGCGCAAACGGCGTGACGCCGATGAGCAGGTACGAGATGAGGAGCCGCACCCCAACGCGGTACGTCAGCTCGCGCCACGTCCAGCGCACTGCCAAAGCGACAGGTGGAAGCGAGGAGAGGATTGCGACCACGAGCACCAGCACCGACACGTCTGATTCGGGCCGAAGAAGCCGCAGGAGAACGGCCAGCGCAACCAGTGCCGCGGCAAAGGCCAGGTAGCCGCTGCGCAGCCAGCGCGATCTCTTGGGCCGGTTCGTCGTTGTGGGTGGGCGCATGCCACGCCTCCTACGGGAAAGATAGCGGAAAGGTTTTACGCCTAGTGGACGCGTCTGCGGCGGTTCTTCACGTAGTCGGCGAGGATGAACTCCCCGAGGTTGTACGGGCTTGCGAAGTATGCCCGGCCCCGGTTGATACGCGTGAGCTTCTCGATGAAGTCCTGCAGCATGGGGTCGGTGGCGATCATGAACGTGGTTATGACCACCCTCTGGCGGCGACACTGGTCGGCTTGCTCAAGTGTTCGGTTCACGATCTTCATGTCGAGGCCGTACGGGTTCTTGTAGACCTTGCTGCCCTCCGTGATCGCCGAGGGCTTGCCGTCGGTAATCAGGAAGATCTGCTTGTTCGGGTGCTTGCGGCTGGCAAGCATCCCCCTCGCGACCTCGAGCGCCTCGCAGGTGTTGGTATGGAACGGACCAGCCTGGATGCCCGCGATCTCGCTAAGCTGGATGCGGGAGGCGCGGTCCCCGAAGACGATCACGCCGAGCCAGTCCTTGGGGTACTTGGAGGTGATCAGCTCGGTGAGGGCGAGCGCCACGGTCTTGGCGGGGGTGATTCGGTCTTCGCCGTAGAGCACCATGGAGTGGGAGATGTCGATCGCCATGACGGTGGCACACGAGGTGAGGTGCTCGGTCTCCGTGACCTCGAGATCCTCCTCGGCGAGTTGCAGCTCGCCGTGCGTCCGCTTGAGAGCGTTGCTGGTCGAGCGGATCCCGTCGATCGCGTGAAGCTCGTCGCCGAACTGGTAGGGCTTCGTCTCGGGGAGCCCCTCGACGCCCTCGCCCGCGGCCAGGATGGGGTGATAGCCCGGGCCGGCCTTGCGGAGGCCCGAGAACACCTCTTCGAACGCGCTCCGCCGGAGTTGGCGGCTGCCGGAGGTCGTGAGCCGCAACCCCCCCTGGGCGTCGCGCCCCAGCATGCCCTGCTCCTCAAGCCTTGCGAAGAACTCCTCCAGGTCCACGCCTTCGTCGATGTATCCCCTCTCCTGCAGCTCCCGCATCCACGCACGGGCCCGCTCTGCATCGCCACCGGCCGCAAGCATCAGCTGGTTGAGCAGGCGCAGTAGGTCGAGCCCCGCCAGGATGCCCTTGATCAGCTCGGGATCGAGATGGAGATAGCGGTGCCTCACGCCCTGCCGCCCGCCCAGGGGAGAGGTTAGAGAGGAGAGGGGAGCGCATCGGGCGACGACCCAGGCCGGGCTCCGACCCCTCCCTCTTCCCTCTTCCCTCTTCCCTCTTCCCTGTCAGTTGGCATCGCCGTGGCCCTCGCCGCGGGCGACCCGGCGCATGAGCTGGAACTTGACCATTTCCTTGTAGCTCACCGTGCTGTCCAGGTCCTCGCGGGCGAGTTTGAGGTGCTGATGCAGCGCCTCGAGGACCATCTCCGCCGCGAACGCCCGCTCCTGTCTTATCGCGCCGTGACCCTCCACAAATTTCATCAGGCCGGGCACACGTGCGAGCTCCGCTTCGTACTCGGCAAAGCTCTGCTCGTCCGAGACCGTCACGCTGCCTCCGGCGGCGAACCAGGCCACGATCGGGGCGAACGGACCCTTGTCCTCCGGGGTGCCAACCTCCCGCCCTATCCCCGGGAACGTCGCCCCGAACCGCTTCTTGACCGCCGCGCCAATGAGGGCGCGCGCCACGACCTCGGCGCCCTTCTGCTCGCCCTCATACACCATCTCGACCTTCCCGGTGATCGCCGGCAGGAGCATGTGAACGTCTACTAGCCTGGGGTAGACGGGCCGCTCGCCGGTGGCAAGGGCCCGCCGCTCGAGATTCGAAACCAGGAGTTCGAGAGCCGCAATCGGCACCCGTGCGCTCACCCCCGAGCTCTGGTCCACGAGGTCGCTCTCCCGTGCAGCGAAGGCGATCTCCTCGATCAGGAGCTCCACCTCCTCCGGAATCTCCACCCCGGGCCCGCGCCTCTCCCGCCACGCCTCCTGGCGGGTGATCGCCACTGCCGTCGCTGAATCCTTCGGGTAGTGGGTCAGGATCTGGGACGAGATGCGGTCCTTCAACGGGGTGATGATGTTGCCGCGGCTCGTGTAGTCCTCGGGGTTCGCGGAGAACACCATCAGGATATCGAGAGGGATCCGAATCGGGAAACCCCGTATCTGGATGTCACGCTCCTCGAGGATGTTCAGGAGACCCACCTGGATGCGGGGAGCGAGATCGGGAAGCTCGTTGATCGCGAAGATGCCGCGGTTCGTGCGCGGCACGATGCCGAAGTGAATCACCTCCGGGTCGGCATACGTCAGCCGGCGTGTAGCCGCCTTGATCGGGTCCACGTCGCCGATTAGGTCTGCAATCGTGACGTCCGGCGTTGCCAGCTTCTCGTTGTAGCGTGCCTCCCTGGGGAGCCACTCGATCGGGGTGTCGTCCCCCGCATCTTCCACGATGCGTCGGGCACGCGCGGAGGTGGGCCGAAACGGGTCGTCGTTCAGCTCGCTCCCTGCCACCACCGGAATCTCGGCGTCGAGAAGCGTCGTGAGTGCACGCAGGATTCGCGTCTTCGCCTGCCCGCGCAATCCGAGCAGGATGAAGTCGTGCTGGGCCAGTAGCGCGTTGACGATGCCGGGCACCACCGTCCGCTCGTAACCCACGATGCCAGGGAAGAGCGTCTCCCTGCTCGACAGCTTGTCCAAAAGGTTGGCGCGCACCTCTTCCTTGACTGGCCGTGTCACGATGCCTTCCGCCCTCAAAGCACCCAGGTTCGCAGGCCGCCGGCCGCTCATCGGCGACCACCCTGCGCAACGTCCACATAGCCGCGCTCTCGCATCAGCTCGTACAACGCCTGAGATGCCCTTTTGTTCCCGGTGTGGACAGCGGTCGGCCACGATGATAGGCTCCGCCGGGACCGGAAGGTCGTGGACCAAGGACCGATAGCTGTCAGGGTCCGGCGACGGCCGGAGCGCGGCAGCGGCGCCGCGCGCGAAGGGAGAATCCTGATGATTGCAAAGACCATGGAGCAGGCACTCAACAAGCACCTCAAGGAGGAGATGTACTCGTTCTACCTGTACCTGTCGATGTCCGCGTACCTCGAGGGGCTCAACTTCAAGGGCATCGCCTCGTGGATGCGGGTCCAGGCACAGGAGGAGTACAACCACGCGATGAAGTTCTTCGACTTCGTGCACGAGCGCGGGGGAGCCGTGACGCTGCTCGCCCTCGAGCAGCCGCAGGCTCAGTGGGCGTCGGTGCTGGCGGCTTTCAAGGCAGCCTACGCCCACGAGCGGGCGATCACCAAGAAGATTCATCTCCTCCTCGACAAGGCCACGGCGGAGAAGGACCACGCCACGGCCAACTTCCTGCAGTGGTTCGTGAAGGAGCAGGTAGAGGAGGAAGCGACAGCCGAGACGATCGTGAAGCGCCTCGAGGCAATCGGCGACAGCCCCGGCGCCCTCTACTACCTCGACCACGAGTTGGGCAAGCGCGGAAAGTAGCAGTCCCTCAGGCCGCGGTCGGCTGGACCTTGTGGACCGTCCCGCAGTGCGGGCACGCCATCTCCCTGCCCAGGTACGCGGGCGGGAACTTGAGCGTCGTCCCGCAGGCGCACGGCACGAACACGTACTGATTCAGGCGCCACAGCATATCCGTCGTCCGCCGCACGCGCTCCAGTCGGCTCCCGGAATCCGGAGTGGCTGGCGCAGACGTAGGCGCGTGCTCGCCCGAGGCGAGCGCACCGAACGGGACAACGCCCACCGCCCTCCCGGTCACCTTCCGGAACGCCTCGTCGTAGTTCCTCAAACCCGCGCCCGCTCCCATCGACCGCAGGATCCGGATGCGCTCGGAGATCGGCGGGTGCGTGCTGGAGAGGTCGGCGAGCCCAGACTTGCTTACCTCGAGGGGGTTGACGATGTACATCGGGGCGGTGGCTCGGGTCGCCACGCCCAGTTTTACCGTGGAGTGGGAGATCTTCTCGAGGGCGCTCGCCAGTCCCTCAGGGTAGCGCGTGTACAGCGCGGATGACGCGTCCGCCAGGTATTCCCGCCGGCGTGAGATCGCAAGGTAGATCAGCTGGGCCACGATGGGCGCCAGGATCATCAGCACGATCGCGACCATCAGGATGATCAGCTCGCCCTGTCCGCTGGAACGGGAGGAGGTCCGGCGCCGACCCCCGCCCCAGAAGAACCCCCGCGCACCGATGTCGGCCAGGAGCACGATCGTGCCCATCATCACACCGACCATCATCATGTAGAGCACGTCGCGGTTCGTTATATGCCCGAGTTCGTGGGCGACGACGCCCTGCAGCTCGTCACGGTCCAGCGTCTCCAGCAGGCCCGCTGTGACCGCCACCACCGCGTGCTGCGGGTCACGCCCCGTGGCAAACGCGTTCGGCGCCGCCTCGTCGATGATGTAGACATCCGGGGGCTTCGCGAGACCCGCGGCGATGCTCATCTCCTCCACGACGTTGAACAGCACCGGGTTGTCCTTCTTCTCGATCCGGCGCGCGCGCGCCAGCGTGAGGAAGATCGAGTCGCCCTGGTAGTAGCTGACAAGCGTCAGCACGATCCACACCATGAACGCGATCAACAGGCCGCCGACGCCTGCCCCGGGAGCGAGCGCCTCGCCCAGCGTGTACCCGAGGACGAACAACAGGCCCGCCATGAGCACGACGAGGGTGGCGGCGCGGCGCTGGTTTGCGCGGACGAGTTCCCACACGGTCGGGCACCCGGCTAGAACTTGACCTGCGGCGGCTGACGCTCCTCGGCCGCCTCGACCTCAAAGAACTTCTCCATCTGGAAGTTGAACGAGCTCGCGATGATGTTGGAGGGGAACATCTGGATCTTGTTGTTGAGGCGCATCACGGCGTCGTTGTAGTACTGGCGTGCGAAGGAGATCTTGTTCTCCGTCGAGGTCAGCTCCTCCTGGAGAGCCAGGAAGTTCTGGTTCGCCTTGAGATCCGGGTAGGCCTCGGCCACCGCGAACAGTGAACGCAGCGTCTGCGAGAGTGCGTTTTCCGCCTTCGCGCGCTCGACAACGTCGCCAGTGACCTCGATCGCCTGCTGGCGCGCCTTTGTCACGGCCTCGAGCGTGTCGCGCTCGTGACCCATGTAGCCCTTGACCGTCTCCATGAGGTTGGGGATCAGGTCGTGACGCCTCTTGAGCTGGACGTCGATCTGGCCCCACGAGTTTCGGACCTCGTTGCGCGATCCGACGAGGCCGTTGTACATCCCCATAACCCAGGCTGCCACCACAACGATCACAATCAGGAAGACAAGGCCAACGATCATCGCTCCACCTCCCCTGAACCGGTTTGGTCTGTGACCGACGCCCGCCCTTCAGCCGGTAGCGCCTCAAGGCTCTCACCCATGAACCGCACGACCGCCTCGGGATGCGAGCCGGGCGTCGGGGCAAGCTGGCGCATCAGCGCCCCGAGCTCTCCCCTATCAAACCATAGGCCGTGCCCCGCGCAGCGGTCGAGCAGCATGCGGGGGGATGCCCCCAGAAAGACCTTTTCCATCGCCTTGTCGCAGCGCGGGCAGGCCCTCGATTTTTCAGATGTCACCGCCGGCTCCAGCATCCCATCCGGCACCCGAAGCGCCCGGCCGAGCTTCTCGGCGAGCAGCGCAAGCTCGCCCGTGTCGAACCACAAACCGTGACACCAGGGGCAGACGTCGAGCTCGATACCATCACGCTCGGCCACGATGAGCGGCTCACGGCACGCCGGACACTCCATGCTCGTCCCTGGCCCTGGGCGCATCAGTGCCGCAGGGCGCCCTTGGCCTCGCCTGCGATTATACGGTTGCCCCTCGCAGGTGTTGCCTACTCTAGTCGAGCGATTCGGTCTTCTCGGAGAGGACCACCCCCCGCCGTCCGAGTTCGGCCATCACGAAGTCGTAGCACGCTTGCTCCCGGCCCACGAACTCCGGTGGCGCGATTCCAGCCTGGCGGAACAGCCCCTGAGCCAGCAACCGGACTCCCGCGGTGCAGGTGTAACCCGTGGTACGCGCCATCGAGGTGGTGCGGGTGGCTGGGTCGAACCGGTCGAGGAGCTCGAATGTGCGGCGGATCCGCTTTGCGGCATGTAGCCCTTCGACGCTCACCCTCATCACGGTGAGGTCTGCCTCTCCCTCCTCAAGACGCCACAGTGGAAACAGGAGACGGGATGTCAGGTCGAGGGGTCGCACCTTCACGCCGCCGACCTCAATCGGCTCGGCGCTGAGAAAGCCGCTTTCGCGCAGCACTCGGATCCGCTCGATGTGACCGGGGTACCGCAGCGTCTTTTCCTGCATGAACGGGACCTTTGCGGTCGAGATCAGTGTGCGCAACCCATCGGTGTTGAAGGCTTCCAGTGTGCCCACACCGGGGAAGTCCACGAACTCCGCCTCCGACAGCGCCGGCATCGTGACCATCCTGCCCGCCACCACGTAGCGGGCCGGCCGCGTGTACTCTTCGAGAACGTCGGCCGGCGAGAAGGCCGCTTTGTACTCCCAAGGCCACGTTGGCACCGACGGCAGCCCACCGACGAGGCAGACGAACCTTTCGACCGTGTCAAACTCAGCCACCATCCGTCCGAGGATCAGGTTCGAGCAGCCCGGTGCGATGCCGAAATCCACGAGGGCCGGCACGCCCGCTTCACGCGCGAGAGAGTCGAGCTCGAAAGGATCCTCCGGGAAAAAGGAGATGTCCACCAGCGGCTTGCCAAACTCCAGGACCTTGCGAATGGTCGCCAGCCCCATGTGGCCGGGCACCGCTCCCACCACGAGGTCCTGACGCTCCACCACCCGCCGAACTTCCGCCCCGGCGGTCAGGTCGGCACATACCGCCACCACGCCTGGTTGATCGGCCAGGCGCGCCAGCGCGGCCTGCGAGGCGTCCACAACCGTCACCTCGAACTCGCCGCCCGCAGCCAGATCGCGGGCGATCGCCCCACCCACCAGC
The DNA here is from genome assembly GCA_035542075.1 of Thermoanaerobaculaceae bacterium. GTDB lineage: Bacteria > Acidobacteriota > Thermoanaerobaculia > Thermoanaerobaculales > Thermoanaerobaculaceae > RBG-13-68-16. The sequence goes on along the minus strand of DATKMD010000180.1, from coordinate 14,653 downwards.
CCCGCCCCCAGCACCACGACCCGCATGCTCGCCTCCCGCCTCACGAGCGCCTACTATATCCTGCCGCCGTTACTCTTCACCCAGGACTCGGGCCGGCGGCGCGGCCCACGCAGGGAGGTGCCAATGCGCCTGTATCTTATCCGGCACGGAAAATCCGTCAGCGGCGAGGTCGTCATGATGGACAGCGAGCGCCCCCTCGTTGTCGAGGGCCGCAAGCAGGTGATGCGCCTAGCGCAGAGGCTGCAGGGCCTCGCCATCCGCTGGCGGTTGATTCAGACGAGCCCCTACGTGCGCGCTCGCGAGACCGCGACAATCCTGCGCGAAGCTGGGCTTGCGCCAAAGGTGGAGGCGGCTTCCGAGCTCTCGCCCGCGGGCGAGCTGACCGAATGGCTATCCTTCCTCACCACATGGCGCGACGCGAAGAGCGGCGACCTCGCGGTCGTGGGTCACTTCCCGAACCTCGCCCACTGGGCTGAGTCGCTGGCCTTCGGGCAGGCGCGCGGTCGGCTCGTCCTCAAACCAGCAGGCATCCTGGGTCTCGAGCTCCCCGAGAGCGGCGCGATGCTCGGCAACTGTCAGCTGTTCTGGCTCTCCTCACCCGCCCTCCTGCCCTGATTTCTGGCCCACCGACGACCGGGACGTTTCCGCTCGGTACGGCCGCCAGACGCGATGCTACCATCCCGCCATGCCCAAACCGGGAAACCTTGCCTGCACGCTCCTCGTCTTGGGGCTCCCGCTGGCGGCCGCACAGGAGCCGGTCGTTTTCGACGCCGCGGCCGCGAAACGCTTTGCCGACCTCGCGCTCACCTGCGTGCACAAGGAGTATCCGAACAAAATCGCCCACGTTCTCTCATCGGACGCGGACGTCAAGCCGCCGCGTGAGCTCACGCCTGCTTTCTGCGGCTGCTTTGACTGGCACTCCTCGGTGCACGGCCACTGGCTGCTCGTGCGGCTGATGCGCACTTTCCCGGACGCGCCGTTCGTGCCTGCCGCCCGCACGGCGCTAGCGGCCAGCCTCACACCGGAACACATCGCCGCCGAGGTTAGGTACCTCGAGGGGCCGGGCCGTTCGGATTTCGAGCGCCCCTACGGTCTCGCCTGGCTCCTCCAGCTCGCCGCCGAGTTGCACGAGTGGAAGGACCCCCAGGCCCAGGAGTGGGACCGCACTCTCCAGCCTCTCACCCGGGCCACCGCCGGCCGTCTCGGGGCCTGGCTGCCCAAGCTCTCCTACCCGATCCGCGCCGGCGAGCACTCTCAGACTGCCTTCGCGTTCGGGCTCGTGCTGGACTGGGCACGTGCCACCGGCGATGGGGAGATGGCCGCTCTGCTCGAGGCGCGCACGCGCGACTACTACCTCGCGGACCGCGACTGCCCGATGGCGTACGAACCCTCGGGGCAGGATTTCCTCTCACCGTGCCTGGCCGAGGCCGATTTGGTGCGCCGAGTGCTCCCCCGTCCCGCGTTCGCCTCGTGGCTGCGGGGTTTCCTCCCAGCCCTGCCGGTCGACGGTTCGTCCGCATGGCTGCGGCCAGCGGTGGTCACCGACCCGGCAGACGGCAAGCTCGCCCACCTCGATGGGCTCAACCTCTCACGCGCCTGGATGCTCGAGGGGATCGTGGCCGGCCTGCCGAGCGACGACCCCAGGGTTCCGTCGCTGCGGGCCGCTGCAGCCGCGCACCGCGCATCGGGCTTGCGCGCGGTCACCGGCGAGCACTACGAGGGCGGACACTGGCTCGGCAGCTTCGCGGTCTACCTGGTCACCGGACGCGGGCTGCCCGCGAAGCCGCAATCAGGTCAGCCGTAAGCGCGGGATGAACGCGCCGGGAAGCGCCCCGGCCACCGCCCCTGAGCCGCACGCAACGCCTTCCCGGTTGCCGCCTGCCACTCCCGCCGCCACCTGCGCTCTCACTGCCAGCGGAACAGCCGCAGCGCCACCGCGAAGCTGATGCCCCCCCACAGCGCCATGACGGCGAGTGCGACCCAGCACGCGGGCAGTCCGGCACCCTCGTTGATCACAGCCCGCAGGGCGTCGTTGAGTGCGGTCAGCGGCAGCGCGCGGATGGCGGGCTGAGCCACCGCGGGGAAGCGCTCGTAGGAGAAGAACGTCCCCGAGAACAGCCACATCGGAAGCTGCACCAGGTTCATCCACCCCGAGACTCCCTCAATCGTGCGCGACCTCGCTGCCACCAGGAGACCGAGACCGGCAAACGTCAGCGCGCCGAGCAGCGAGACCACCGCGAGGTCCAGCAGCGAGCCTCGCACCGCCACGCCGAAGAGCAGCCACCCGAATCCCACGACCACCGCCACCTCGAGCACCAGCCCGATCAGGCGCGAGAGCATGAAGGACAGTAGGTAGTGCGAGCGTCGCATCGGAGTCGCGGCGAAGCGCTTGAGCAGTTTGCGCACCCGCGCCTGCACCACGGCGAACCCGAGGCCCCACATCCCGCTGCCCATCAGGTTGAGCCCCACCAGCCCAGGGATCAGGAAGTCGATGTACCGGTTCCCCGGCCGCGCGACCCGGTCCTCATGCACCGCCAGCAGATCCGGCCGCCCCAGCGCCCGCTGCAGCGCGTCGTCCACCGCTAGCCGCGCGGCCCGGCCCTCCGCCCTCGTGGTGTCGTACCGGTACGTCACCGACAGAGGCTCGCCCCTTGAGCCCGTTGCCGCGGCCGTGGCCGCGACGACAACGTCCACCTTGCCGGTCCGCAGCGCCTGATCGGCCTCGCCTGCCGCAAGGACCGTCACCGTGAGGTCCGGCGAGCCTCGCAACATCGCGGCGACGCGAGCTTCGGCGGGTGTGCCGCGCTCCACCGCCGCCCGCAGCGTTTCCGCCGGTTTTGACCGGAACGCGATTCCGAGCGCGAGGGCGAGCAGGACCGGGAAGACAAACACCCAGAACACCGCCTCGGGTTCACGCAAGAACTCCAGGAGGCGCGCGCGGGTGAGCTCCACCAGCGGATGCGGCCGCTTTGCTCCGTGAGGGGCGATTGGGTCCAGGCGGTGCTCATTCATCCCGGAGTGCCCTCCCCGTCAGGTGCACGAAGACATCCTCCAGAGTGGCCTGGTGGGTGGTCAGGCTCTCCAGCACCACGCCGCGCCGGTCAAGTTCCATGAGCAGGGCGGGCATCATCTCCCCGATCCGTCGAACGCTCAGACGGAAGCTTCCCCCCTGGCCGGTGACACTGCCAACGCCGGGAAGCCCCGCGAGCGTGTCCTTGTCCAGACCCCCACGCACCGCGAACTCCACGATCTGCTCCGCCCCGAGCGAGGCCACCAGGGCGGCGGGCCGGTCCAGGGACAGGATCGTGCCGTGGTCCATGATCGCCACGCGGTCGCACAGGCGAGCCGCTTCCTCCATGTAGTGGGTTGTGAGCAACACCGTGCCGCCGCGCCCCCTGAACGTCTCCACGATCTCCCACACGTTCAGACGGGCCTGGGGGTCAAGACCGGTCGTCGGCTCGTCCAGGAAGAGGAGTTCCGGGTCGCTGACGAGCGCGCACGCGAGCGCGAGGCGCTGCTTCTGCCCACCCGAGAGCTTGCCGACCCGCGACCGCCGTTTGTCCTCCAGGCCAACCATGCCGATCACCTCATCGACCGGCCGCGGTCGTGCGAAGAAGCTCGCGAACAGGCGGAGCGTCTCGCCCACGGTGAGCTTCTCGGCGAGCTGCGTCTCCTGGAGCTGTACGCCAAGTCGCTCCCGCAGCTCCAGGTCCCGCCCCTTGCCCCAGCTCCAGCCGAGCACCTCTACCGAGCCCGCGTCGGGTACGGTGAGCCCCTCCAGGATCTCGACCGTCGTGGTTTTGCCCGCGCCGTTGGGCCCGAGCAGGCCGAAGCACTCACCCTGCCAGACCGCGAGGTCGATCCCGGCGACCGCCACCACGTCTTCGTAGCGCTTGACGAGGCTGGTGCAGCGGACCGCCGCCGGGGTGGCCTCGCCTCGGTCAACGACAGCGGACGCGCGGAAGGTCTCCATCGGCATCGCCGTGCGCGCGGGCGACGCCTGCGGGTGTTCTCCTACAACCACCCGACCAGCTCAGCCCGGCCCGCACAGAATACCCGAGCAGCTCTTCCGCGACAGATCGTGCGGCCTGCAGCCACTCATCTCAGGATGTAAGCTGCGTCACGCGCTGCATCCTCGGGACAGTTAGTCCGCCATCCCTGCCGGCTACTCTGCGTATACTGTGAGTCAGGGCGGCCCGGCGTTTGCGAGCGGGCCCTTCGGGTCCCCGGCCCGGACCGGGCACACAGACTTTGGAAGGAGTACACGATGAGAATCCAGATTGGAGCCCGATCCTCCTGGGTGGCAGTGCTCGCCTTCGTGAGCGCGGCGTGCGCATCGGCCGCCACCCTCACCGTCACGGTTGACTTGAACCCCGCACCGGCGGGAATTCCGGTGACTTTCCGGATTGCTCCTGGAGTACAGCACGCAGGCGATAGCGTGACGTTCGACTTCGGGGACGGAGGTACCGGGAAGATCGAGTTCGGCGTGGGGTGCACGATCCTGCCGAACGGCTGCAACTCCATTCAGCACGCCTATGCGGGGGCAGGTGTCTTTGCCGTCAACGTGACCGGGAACATCAGTGGACAGAACTTCACTGGCACCGTCCAACTCGCGGTTACCTCCAGCACCGCCGATCAGGAGATCTACATACCTACGGGCGCACACCTCACAGGGTTCAAGAATGTCAACTGGCGGACTGACCTCGAGATCCACAACCCCGGCACGAGACGGGCAACTTACGTCATCGCCCTGCTCCTCCGGGACCACAGCAACAGTGACCCGGCGTTCAAGTCCACGTTCACGCTCAATCCAGGCCTGAGCGCCCGTTACGATGACATCCTGTTCGCCACCTTCGGCTTCTCCGGTGCGGCCGCGATCCGCATCACCCCGATCGATGGCACCCCACTGATCACGAGCCGGACCTACAACCAACTCCCAGAGGGGACCTACGGGCAGTCCGTGCCGGCTAGAGCCCGAGCCGTGGCAATCGGGTTTAGCCAGGACGCCCGCTTGATCGGTCTCTCGCATAACCCCTCGCTGGCGTCTGGATATCGGACGAACCTCGGGTTCCTCAACGCCAGCCCCGCAGGGATTCACGTGGAGGCAGAGTTTTACCGAGCCAACGGCAGCTTCCTGGGAAAGACGAGCTACGACCTCGCAGCGTTCGAGTTCTTCCAGAAGGACAAGGCGTTCGAGGAGGTCACCAGCGACGTGGTAGACGATGGCTACATCATCGTTCGCACGACCACGGCGGGCGCCAAGTTCTTCGCGTACGCGGTCGTGACGGACAACATCACGGGCGATCCCACGTACGTTGACGCACTGATACCGCAGTAGCGCCTCAGTTGGGGGTGAGGGGCGCCGTCAAGGCCCCGAGACGGTCGAGAAACTTCGCGTTGACCTCGCGCGCCTCTGCCAGCACGGCATCTGCCTGGTCGCCGGACCCTGCCGCTTGGAGCGCCCGTGCCAGCACGAACCGGTTGATCAGCTTGAACCTGCCGAGGCTTAACTCGCGGTACGCGAGGCCACCATCGGCGAAGCGGAAGCGCTCGGCAGCCTCCGTTGGCCTCCCCTGCGCCAACAAGAGGGCACCCTCCATGTGCGCAAGGATGGCCTCGGCGTAGCGCCGCGAGGGGGCTGCCTTCATCTTGGCCACGTCCTCACGGGCCTTGGCGACAATGGCCTCACCGTCGGCCGTCCGTCCCGTCCGCAGCGCGGCCCAGAGCTTCATCACCGGGAACTCTTCGCTGTCGTCGGCGCAGGCGGTTTTCTCAGCCTGCCAGACGCCCTGCCAGTCGGTGGCGAAGAACGACACCCAGACCGCCAGCTGACAGCGCATTGGCTTCAATTCGTAGGCAGGGCAGGCCTCGGCCTTCTCGGCGCGGTCGATCGCGGCCCGCGCGTCTTCTGGCCGTCCCTCCATCAGGGCGAGCGTCACCAGGTGCTCGTAGGAGGCGCAGAAGTCCGGCCTGATGCGTAGCGCCTCCTCAAGCTCTCGCCGTGCGTCGTCGTAGCGCCCGATGAGGATGTAGAGCTCACCGAGTGAGTCGCGCGGGTTGGCCTGGTCGGGCGCGATGTACCGGTACGTCTCGAACATCTTCTCCGATTGCGCGAACTGGCCGAGGCCCATCTCCAGGTAGCCGAGTTGGTTGTACGCGGTCACGCGGTTCGGCGCGACTTCGATGAGGCGCGTCAGCAGGCGCCTGCACTCCGGCCAGTCTTGCTGAGCGGCTGCCCGGTTGGCCAGCGCCTCGAGAGCGAACGGGTCGTTCGGGCTCTTCGCCGCGTACTCCTGCAGTACCTTCTGCGCCTTCGCCGGGTCCTTCGCGAAGTCGGCCAGAGTGTAGGAAATTAGAAAACGCTCGCGGGCGGTCAGTTTGGAGAGGTCGGCTTTCTCGAGGTCCGCGATGAGCTTCTTGACCTCCGGATCAGTGGACGGGCGCTGCATGGTGGCAAGGACAAACCGTTTGGCGGAGGGAAAACTGGGGTCCAACTCGACCGCCTTCTCGAAGTGTTGGGAGGCCTCTCGGTAGTAGAGCTTCTGAAACGAATCGAGACCCTTGTTGAATTCTGCCAGCGCCTGCGGGGAGGACGTGGTCCACTCTGGCTTTCGGCCCGAGAGAAGGAGCATCGCGCCCGCGATCCCGAGAACCACGACGACGCCCGCCACGACGAGAACCTTGGTCTTCATTGTGCCTCCAGGGTGGCAACAGCCCCGCCGCCCCCGTCTGGACCTGGCGGGCAGACTACCCCCTGCCCCGTGGTACGCACGCCTACGTCGGAGGTTGCGGCCGAACCCTCCGTGAGATGGCGGCGCGGGAACGGGGATGGGCGCAGGACGGGCAACTCCAGCCGAGACGGGTAGCTCTCGCCCAGCAGCAACTCGGATCGCGCGAACCTACCCGGTGACGTTTCGCTGAGGTCCCGTCCGTCGTTTGGGTTGACCTCGAAGCGCGGCCAGTTGCTCCCCGAAACCGAGATGCGGATGCGGTGCCCCGCGTTGAAAACGAGGGCGGTGGACCACAGATCGACAGAGATCTCCGTCGCCACACCGGGTGTGAGGAAACACTCGCGGTCATCGCCGCAGCGCATGCGGGCACGCTGAATCCCATCGGTCACCAGCATCGAGCGCCCGTCCGGGTACACATCGGTGAGACGGACCGCGAGGTCGAGGTCGGGCGTCTCGGAGCGAACCCACAACCGGCATCGCACCCGTCCGACAACGGTCAGGGCCGCCGGCAAGGGCTCGGTCGTGAACGTTGCGACGTCCCGCCGTCCCTCGACCGCCCGCTGGTCATACGGGCCAGCTATTGAACTGAGCTCCTGGCCGCCGACGGTGGGCACGGGATCCTGAGGGTCGGCCACGAGCTCGACCTCAGCCGCAGGTGGTGGCTCCTCCGACAGGCCATGGCCGGCATCGAGGAACAGCGCGAGCTGCGACGCCGGAGGCGGCCACTGCTGCAGCTCCAACCAGACGTTGCCAGGGGCAGCCGCCTCGCCAACGGCACCCATCAGGTAGACCGTGACGTCAGACCCGCGCGCCACCCCGGGGCTGCCGCCCTTGAGCCAGAAGTCGAACCAGTCGCGGACGATCGGGAAGATATCGGTGACGAAACCCGCGTTCGCCGGGTAGGCGAGCTGCCCGGCGGTGGTCTGGAAGGTGCCGTAGTGCGTCCAAGGGCCAACGATGAGCTTTTGCTTCCCGGCGGCCCCGGGCCCAGCCCGGCGTTGGAACTCGGTGAAGCCATCCAGCGCGCCCTGCAGGAAGATGTCGAACCAGCCGCCGACGTGGAGAGCCGGAACGTCGACATCACCCACCCTGGGAAGGACCGCGAACCCCTCCCACCACGCGTCCCAGAGCCGGTGCAGCTTGAGTTGCTCGAACACATCGAGGGCGTCGTGGCCCTCGAGCCAGCCGTGGGTGAGGGCGTAGCGCAGCGCCCCCCCCTGGTACACGGCGTGGTGGTAGAAGTCCGGCGTGGCGACGATCGGGACCATGCACTTGAGCGCGCGTGGTGCCCCGGGTGCCAGTGCGTACTGGGCCATCCCCAGTGCGGATGCCCCGAACGCGCCGACGTTGCCGTCGCACCACCATTGCGAGGCGATCCAGTCGAGGGTTGCGCGCCCGTCGGTCCCCTCGTCGGCGTAGCCGGTGTAGTGCCCGCCGGAGGCGCCACGGCCCCGCTCGTCCTGCCCAACGCAGGCGTACCCCCAGAGGGTGAAGAGGAGGCAGCTGTCCCGGACGGTGCCCGAGTCTTTCCCGTACGGGGTGCGCTGAAGGATCACCGGCCAAGGCCCCCAACCCGAGCCGATTGGGAGGTAAACGTCGGTCGCGAGAGGGCTGCCGTCCGGAGCCGGAACGAAGGTGGAGAAGGTCTGCGCCTCGCACACCGCCGCCAGCACGACGGCGAGCACGGCCGCAGGTCCGGCCAAGCGGTGCAGTGGTCGTGGCCTCACCACTCCTCCCCACAACCATCCTAGCCGACGCGACGCCCGCAGTCGCGGCCGGGGTACAGTGCCTGCTCAGGAGGAGACGCCGATGATCCGGACCGTCGCGGATTTCGAGAGGATCTGGAGGGGCGAGAGCGAGATGACCGCAAAGACCCTCGCGGCCCTGACCGACGCTTCGCTCGCCCAGCGCATCACGGCAAAGGACCGCACGCTCGGCGAGTTGGCATGGCACATCGCCACGTCGGTCGCGATGATGTCGCGAGCCGGGCTTGCCGTGGCCGGCCCAGCCGAGGATGCTCCCCCTCCGAGCACGGCAAAGGCCATCCACGATGCGTACCTGACAGCGGCGACTTCGGTCCTGGAGCAGATCCTCCGCTCGTGGACCGACGAGACGCTCACCGTCGAGGACGACATGTACGGCGAGCGCTGGCCACGCGGGATGACGCTCCTGGCGCTCGTCCTTCACGAGGCCCATCACCGCGGGGCGATGACCGTGCTGATGCGGCAAGCGGGCCTCGGCGTTCCCAGCATCTATGGCCCCAACCGCGAGCAGAGCGAGGCGATGGGGATCAGTTAGCCCACGCCACGATCACCGTGACATGTGGTAACTTTCACATCCCCGGAGGTGCGGCGATGCGCGAAGCCGTACGCAAGCTGTGGCCCGAACTGGAGTGGATCGCAGATCCAAAGCTCCGTGACAGCGTCACCCAGACCTGGGTGAAGGCGCTCGAGCGCTCCCCTCTGAGCCCCGCTGACCTGCAGGAGATCCCTTTTACGCTGCTGGTCCCCGACTGCCCGGTCACGTTCATGGAGCACAAGCGCTGCGTCGTGCACATCGCCCGCCGCGCCGCGGAGGCGATGAAGGAGTTCATGGGACACGCGTTGCCCGTCGACATGGACACCGTGATCGCCGGCGCGATCCTCGCCGACGTTGGCAAGCTCCTGGAGTACGAGAAGGTCAGCGGCAAGGCCACCCAGTCGGAGCGCGGCAAGTTGCTGCGCCACCCGTTCACAGGCGTGGCCCTTGCCATGGAGGCCGGCGTCCCGGATCGCGTCTGTCACATCATCGCGGCACACGCCGACGAGGGGAACCTGGTCAAGCGCTCCACAGAGGCGTTCATCGTGCACCACGCGGACTTCATGAGCTTCCTGCCGTTCAAGAACCTCGCCAAGTGAGTGGAGGCACACCCATGCCCGAGACCACCGAAAAGATCACCGCGACGATGGCCCGCTGGGCCGCCCGCTTGAAATTCGATGACCTTTCGCAGGCCGCGGTTCGCGAGACAAAGAGGTTCCTGCTCGACTCCCTGGGATGCGCCCTTGGAGGTTACCTCCAGCACGACGTCAAGATCGTGCTCGAGGTGCTCGCCGAGACCGCGGGGCGCGGCCCGGCCACGGTCATCGGCACCGGGGGAAGGGTCGACCCGGTCTCCGCGTCCCTCGCCAACGCCCTCATGGTCCGGGTGATGGACTACAACGACATTTACTGGAAGCAGGACCCCTCCCACCCCTCGGACATCATCCCGGCCGCGATCGCGTGCTGCGAGCGTATGGGGAGCGACGGGCGCGAGTTGATCGTGGGCATCGCCCTCGGCCACGAGTTCGAGCAGCGCATGTGCGAGGCCGCCTTTCCTGGGATCCGGGAACGCGGCTGGCACCACGCGACCTTGACTGCGTTCGTCTCGCCGATCGTGGCCGGGCGGGCGCTGCACCTCCCCTGGGAGGCCATTCAGCACGCCGTTGGGATCTCCGCCAGTCACCACGCGACGCTCGGTGCGGTGACCGCGGGCAAGCTCACGATGATGAAGAACACCGTGGACCCGCTGGCCACACAGGCGGGCGTCCTCGCGGCGCTGCTGGCCGAGCGCGGGTACACCGGCCCGGAACACGTCATTGACGGCAAGGAGGGGTTGGTCCGCTGCCTTGGGCCCGAGTGGAGGCTTGGCGTGCTCACCGACGGGCTCGGCGAGTCGTGGCGGATCACGACCTGCGGCATGAAGGCGTTCCCCACCGAGGCGCTTACCCACACCCCGATCTCCGCGGTGCTGGACCTCGTGCACCAGCACGACCTCAAGCCCGAACAGATCGCCAGGGTGCACATCAGGTCGCTGGCACGAGCCGCCGACATCCTCGCGGACCCCTCGAAGTACGACCCACGCAGCAAGGAAACCGCCGACCACTCGCTCCCGTACGTGATCGCGGCCGCGATCGTGGACCGCCAGGTCACGCCCCAGCAGTTCACCGAAGCGAAGATCAACGACCCGACGATTCGTGCCCAACTCCGGAAGGTGGAGGTCGTGGCAGACCCCGAGATCGAGAAGGTCTTCCCTGCCCTCCAGAGGGTAAGCGTGACGATATTCACGGGTGATGGGCGCGAGCTCACGAAGCAACTCGACTATCCCAAGGGAGATCCTCGCAACCCGCTCTCGGATCGCGAGATCGAGGAGAAGTTCGACGCCCTGGCCGGACCGGTGCTCTCAGCCACAGCGCGCGGCAAGGTCAAGGATGTCGTGTGGAACCTCGAGAAGCTGAGCACGGTGACGGATCTCATGAGGATGTTGAAAGCAAAGAAGCAATCGTAGAGGCGGTCCTCGCGGCCGCCCAGCCGCGGACTGGGGTTCGGCGCTCAAGCCTGCACGAGTTGGAGGTAGGGATGGGTCAGACGATCATCGAGAAGATCGCACAGGCACACATGGCGGAGGGACCCGTCCGGCCGTTGCGGGCCGGCGACTTCCTCTCCATCAGGCCCCGCCACGTCATGACCCACGACAACACGTCGGCGGTGATGTCGAAGTTCAAGGCGATCGGAGCGGCAAAGCTCGCCGACCCACGCCAGCCGGTGTTTGCCCTCGACCACGACATCCAGAACGTATCCGAGGAGAACCTCGCCAAGTACCGGAAGATCGAGGCGTTCGCCCGGGAGCACGGGGTGGACTTCTACCCCGCCGGCACCGGGATCGGTCACCAGATCATGGTGGAGCAGGGGTACGTGCTGCCGGGTTCGTTCGTCGTGGCCTCCGACTCGCACTCCAACATGTACGGCGCCCTCGGCGCGCTCGGCACGCCCGTGGTCCGCACCGACGCGGCAGCAATCTGGGCCACCGGAGAGTTCTGGTGGCAGATCCCCCGCACCGTCAAGGTAGTTCTCCAGGGGACGCTGCAGCCCGGCGTCACCGGCAAGGACGTGATCATCGCGCTCTGCGGTCTCTACAACTCCGAGGAGGTCCTCAACGCCGCGGTCGAGTTCACGGGACCGGGCGTTGCGGCCCTCTCGATGGACGCCCGTCTTTCGATCGCCAACATGTCCACCGAGTGGGGGGCACTGGTCGGCTGGTTCCCGGTGGACCAGGTCACGCTTGCGTACCTCAACACCCGCCGCCAGCACCTGGAGTCGCGTGGTATCGACCGCATCACGCCAGAGGCGCTTAAGCGCTGGGCTTCGCAGCCGCCCGTCCCCGACGGCGACGCGGCGTACGCCGGACGGATCGAGCTCGATCTCTCCGAGGTGACGCCTGCCGTGTCGGGCCCGGACACCGTGTTCGTAATGGAGACCCTCGCCCAGATCGCGAGCAAGAAGGTCGCGGTCCACAAGGCGTACCTCCTCTCCTGCGTCAACTCGCGCCTCGAGGACCTCGCGGAGGCCGCCGCCGTCCTCGAGGGGAAGCAGGTCGCGTCGTCGGTGAAGCTTTACCTTGCGGCCGCCAGTGCCGAGGTGCAGGCGGAAGCGGAGCGCCAGGGGGTGTGGCAGACGCTTCTCGCCGCCGGGGCGATCTCCCTCCCGCCCGGGTGCGGGGCGTGCATCGGCCTCGGCCAGGGGCTGCTCGAGCCCGGCGAGGTGGGGATCTCGGCGACCAACCGCAACTTCAAGGGGCGCATGGGATCACGCGACGCCAAGTGCTACCTGGCGAGCCCCGCGGTGGTCGCAGCCTCCGCGGTGGCGGGTTTCATCACTGCGCCGCAGAGCTGGAAGGCCAGCGCCCCGCGACGTCGCTGGACCCAACTCGCGCCCCCTGCGGCTGCTGCCGAGCAGGTGCGGATTCTCGACGGTTTCCCGGCCCACCTCGGTGGCCGTCTGGTTTTCCTCCCGCAGGACAACCTCAACACCGACGGGATCTACGGCAAGGACTACACGTACAAGGAGCTACCGCGCGAGGAGATGGCCCGGGTCGTGATGGAGAACTACGACCCGTCCTTCGCCGGCCGCACGCGCACAGGCGACGTCGTGGTGGGAGGGTTCAACTTCGGCACCGGCTCCTCGCGCGAGCAGGCGGTGACCGCGCTGCAGGCAAAGGGGATTCGTCTCGTGATCGCCGGTTCGTTCTCGCAGACCTACCTGCGCAACGCGTTCAACAACGGGTTCCTCTGCATCGAGACGCCGGAGTTCGTGCGGCGCGTCAAGGAGATCTTCGCCTCCGAGGTCGCCGCGGCAGAGCGGACGGTGCTCCCCGGCGACGAGGTGGCCATCGACTTCACGACCTCGACCCTCACCTACCGTGGCGAGGCGTTCGCATTTCCGGCACTCGGCTCGGTCCCGCAGTCGCTGGTCGTGGCGGGAGGCACCGAAAACCTCGTTCGTCGACGTCTTGGCCTCGCCTAGCTCGAGCCTTACCCCGACAGGCGCTCACTCCTCCACGCCCGCCGCAGGCCGCAGGGCGACGCCCTCGAACCGGGAGACGATCGTCGCGGTGACGATGTCGCCGGTCACGTTGAGCGTGGTGCGGCACATATCGAGGATCCGGTCCACACCCAGGATGATCGCGATCCCCTCCATCGGCACCCCGACCATCCCGAGCACCATCATCATCAGGGGAATTGAGCCGCCTGGGACCCCTGCGGTTCCGATGGCGGTCAACACCGCCAGAAGCACCACGATCACCTGGGTGCCGAGAGAAAGGTGGACCCCGAAGACCTGGGCCAGGAACAGCACGGTGGCGCCCTCGTAAAGCGACGTGCCATTCATGTTCATGGTCGCGCCCAGTGGCAGCACGAACCCCCCGATCTCCCTCGGGATTCCGAGGCTCTCCTCGCTGGTCTGAAGAGTCGTCGGCAGCGTCGCGTTGCTCGACGAGGTCGAGAACGCGGTGATCATGACGATGCGAATCTTCCGGAAGAACTCGAGCGGGGGGTACCGCGACACGAGCACGAGGATCACCGAGTAGCCGAGGAACTGGAAGATCGCGAGGCCGCCCACGACCGTGAGGACGTACTGCAGGAGGCTGATCAGGAGGTGGAAGCCGAAACGCGCCGTCACACTGAAGATCAGGCAGAACACACCGATCGGGGCCACCTTCATCACCAGGTGAATGATGGCCACCGTGATGTGCCCGAGACTGTCGAGGAACTTCACCATCGGTTCGGCCCGCTCGACCGAGATCGTGGTGATCGCCACCCCGACCATCAGGGCGAAGAAGATGATCGCGAGCATGTCGCCGTTTGCCGCCGCCTGAACCGGGTTGCGCGGCACGATCTTCACCAGGAGGTCGATGCCGAACGCCCCTTCCGAGAGCCCCATGGCACCCGTGGTCTGCCCTTTGTACGTCTCCAGGAGACTTGCCTTGACCGAGGGGTCGAGCCCGCGACCTGGCTGGAAGAAGTTCATCAGCGTGATGCCCAGCGCCGCCGACGCCGCGGTCAGGCACAAGAAACTCACGATCGTGATGATGCCGATGCGACCGAGGCGCTTGAGGCTTCCCAACCCGGCCACCCCGAGCGAGAGCGTTGAGATGATGAGGGGGATCACGATCATGATCAGGGCAGAGAGCCACATCTTCCCGAGGGGCTCCGTGACGAGGGAGACGACGCGCTGGGTCAGCGCCCCGCCCCCCGTGAGGAGGTTGACGGCGACGCCTGCCGCTGCGCCCGCCACGAGGCCCAGTAGGATCTTGGTGTGGAGCTTCATGGGACGTTCACCTTTCCCTGCCTGATCTGAGTTCCCGTGCAGAGGTTGCCGCCGCGATCAGCCCGCCGATGCTACGACGGGGCCCGAGAAGGGTCAATGCAGAGGCAACTACGAGGTTTTGCAGGAAGCTCATGGGCTGCGACCGTTACGACCCGCGCTCTTCAATCGTCAAGAAAGCGCCCGCTCTCGACCATTCGGAAGCGGAGCCGCGCAGTTCGGGCGGGATCGTCACGGTGCTTGCGAGCGGCTCGGAGTTGCGATCAGCGCAGAAACTCGCAGGCGATCGTCCCCTCGGCGACCCA
>DATKMD010000179.1:0-5631 GCA_035542075.1 Thermoanaerobaculaceae bacterium | reverse complement strand
CCCTCGCCGGTCCCGTGAACCCCTCGACGAACTACGAGGCCGGTCTTCTGGTCCACGGGTTCGACACGCCGCCCTCGGTGATGATGACCTACAACCCGCCGCGCTACGCGGAGCTGCTGGAGAGGACCGGTCTCGCGAAGGCCAAGGATCTCTACGCGTACGAATCCGGCGTCCACGCCAAGTCTCTCGAGCGGCTCGAGAGGTTCGCCGAGAAGACGCGCAAGCGCGAGCCACAGTTCTCGGAGCGACCCGTCATCGTCAAGCAGATGGTGTCCGAGATTGCGATCGTCCGAGGAATCTACAACAGCGCCTGGGAGAAGAACTGGGGTTTCGTACCGACCAGCGAGGCCGAGTTCGACTGGCTCGCGAAGGAGCTGAAGCCGCTCGTGGATCCGCCCCTCGCCCGTATCGCGTTCATGGATGGCGAGCCGGCCGGTTTCCTGCTCGCCATACCAAACGTCAACCCGGCTCTGGCCGTGCTCAATGGGAGCATGGCCAACCCGATCCGCGTGCTGCGCGCGATGATGATCGGACGCCGCCGCGAGGCGCTGCGCCTCATCATCATGGGGGTGAAGGAGCAGTACCGCCTGCGCGGGATCGAGGGAGTCCTGTTCTACGAGGGGCTCAGAGCGGCGCTGGACCGCGGGTACAAGAGTTGCGAGTACTCCTGGATCCTCGAGGACAACGAGCTCACCAAGCGCACCGTGCGGCTGATGGACGCGGTGCACTCGAAGACGTACCGCATCTACTCCAACGCCCTGTAGAGCAGGGCGAGGGGCACAGGGTGATGGACACTCACTTGGGCCCGAAGTTTCGTTCAAGACGCTTCCTGGTTTCGTCTCGCCCCCTTCGCCTGTCACGGGTTGGAGGTGATCGGCCCTAGGAGTGGCGCATGGCCAGAGATGAGAAGCCGCACAATCCCGGAGAGCGGACAACTGTCAGCTCACGGGGCGCGCCCGTGGTGGAGCGCAGGATCGGCGCATACCGGGTCCTGCGCGAGCTGGGCCACGGGGGCATGGGGACCGTCTACCTCGCAGCACGTGCCGACGACCAGTACCAGAAGCGGGTCGCCGTCAAGGTCATCCGCGGGCTGGACAGCGCGGAGGTCGTGCGGCACTTCCGCCGTGAGCGCCAGATCCTGGCGGGCCTGGATCACCCCAACATCGCGAGGCTTTTCGATGGCGGGTCCACGGACGACGACCTCCCGTACTTCGTCATGGAGTACGTCGAGGGCCAACCCATCGATCGCTTCTGTGACGAGCACAAACTGTCGATCGAGGAGCGGCTGAAGCTCTTCCAGGGTGTGTGCGCTGCCGTTCAGTTCGCCCACCGCAACCTGGTCGTTCACCGGGACATCAAACCCCACAACGTCCTCGTCACCGCAGACGGCGTGCCGAAGCTCATGGACTTCGGCATCGCGAAGCTCCTCAACCCCGAGATCGCCGGAGAGATGGCCACCGCCACTGATGTCGCAATGACGCCGGAATATGCAAGCCCTGAGCAGGCACGGGGCGGGCCGATCACGACCGCGGCGGATGTGTACTCGCTCGGGGTGGTGCTCTATGAACTCTTGACCGGCCACCGCCCCTACAAGCTGACGACCCACAACACGCTCGAGGTCCTGAAGGCGGTCTGCGAGGAGGAGCCGGAGCGGCCGAGCACGGCGGTGAACCGAGCGGCGGCCCCGACGCTCCCCGGCGAGACAACGCAGGAGAGGACGGCCGAGTCGGTGAGCCGGACCCGTGAGGGGACCCCGGAGAGGCTCAAGCGGCGGCTGCGCGGCGATCTCGACAATATCGTCCTGATGGCGCTGCGCAAGGAGCCGCAACGGCGCTACGCCTCGGTGGAGGCGCTCTCGGAGGACATCCGGCGGTATCTGGAAGGCCGTCCGGTCAGCGCCAGGAAGGTGACGACGTGGTACCGGGCGTCGAAGTTCGTGCAGCGGAACCGCACGGCGGTAACGGTGGCGGCCGTCCTGACGGCTGTCATCGTCGTGTCCGTCGTGAGTGGCTTCCTGGCCGTCCGGCGGCAGGCGCGGGTGGCCGAGGCCGAGCGCGACCGGGCTCGGGCCGCCGCGGAGAAGGCGGAGCGCATCAACGCCTTCGTCCGCGACATGCTTGGCTCGGCCGACCCCCGTATTGCCGGGCGTGACGTGACCGTGGCCTCCGTCCTCGACGCCGCGTCGTCGCGCGTCGAGCCCGAGCTAGGCAGCCAGCCCGACCTCAAGGCGGCGGTGCTCAGCACCCTCGGCACCACCTACGAGGGCCTCGGGCTGCTCGAACCGGCTGAGAAGCTTCTGAAAGCGGCGCTCGAGGCCAAGATCGTGGCCTACGGGCCCGAGCACGTGGAGGTGGCGCGGAGCCTTGATGCACTGGCGAGGGTAGCGGAGGACAGAGGGGACTTGAAGGGAGCCGAGAGCCTGTACCGGCAGGCCCTGGCGATGCTGCAGCGGGTTGGCGCGAGCGAGGGGGAAGAGGCTGCAACCGTCAAGGGCGACCTCGCAAGGGTGCTGGAGGGTTTGGGTGACACGGCGGCCGCGGAGGCCCTCTATCGCGAGGTCCTCGCCCTGGAGCGCAAGCTCGGGGGCGACCGCAGTGAGGGCGTCGCGGCCACCCTGAACAACCTGGGCGTGCTTCTGGGCCAGCGCGGAGAGTGGGCCGAGGCGGAGCCGTTGCACCGCGAGGCCCTCGACATCATCCGCGCGCTGCGTGGCCCCGAGGACCCCGACGTGGCCGCAGGCATGAACACGCTGGGGGCAGTGCTGGAGTCGAAGGGCGACCTCCTGGGTGCGGAGGCCATGTACCGCGAGAGCCTCGCCATGCGGCGGAAGCTCCTCGGCCCCGAGCACCCGGAAACCACGCGCTCGATGTACGCGCTCGCCTACCTGCTGCGCGTGAAGGGCGACCCCGGAGGCGCGATGCGCATGTGCGATGAAGTACTCGCGCTGCGCGGCCGGGTCCTGCCCGACACCCACCCGATGGTCGCGGCCACCCTGCAGGTCGAGGGGTTGAGCCTCATGGACCTCGGCCGGGCGCGAGAGGCCGAGCCGTTCCTGCGGGAGAGCCTGGACCTGCGGCGGCGATCCCTGCCGCCGGGCCACTGGCTGGTCGCGGCCGCCGAAAGCTCGCTGGGCGCGTGCATTGGGGCGCGCGGCCGTTATGGCGAGGCCGAAGGGCTCTTGCTTCGCGGCTACGAAGGTCTCAAGGCGTCGCGGGGGGACGCTCATACCCTGACCACCGACGCCCGGCGGCGGCTTGTCACGCTCTACAAGGCCTGGGGAAAGCCGGACAAGGCCAGGGAGTATGAAGCTCCCGTGGGCCAATCCGCACCTGGACTAAATCCGCGATAAGCGAGCTGCCGGAAGGCTGATTCGGCCACGGCCGGAAGACTGCCGCACCTGAACAGGGCTACAATCGGGCGCAAGAAGGACCAGGAGAATGCAGCCGGGCACCCGTCTCGGCCCATACGAGATCGTGGCCTCGATTGGGGCTGGTGGTATGGGCGAGGTTGAGCCGCTTTGCGGGCGTGAGCGAAGCGGGAGCCCGCAGGCGAAATCCCGACCCCGAGGGGAGCGAGGGGGAGGGATCGCGTGCTGACCCCTGGCAGCCGTCTCGGCCCATACGAGATCGTGGCCTCGATTGGGGCTGGTGGTATGGGCGAGGTGTACCGCGCCCGCGATTCCCGGCTTGGGCGGGACGTGGCGATCAAGGTGCTGCCGGCGGAGTTCGCTAGCGATGCAGAGAGGCTCCGCCGCTTTGAGCAGGAGGCCCACGCGGTTGCCGCGCTGAGCCACCCAAACATCCTCGCCTTGTACGACATCGGCTCGGCGTTTGTGTCCTTGCGAGGAGCCGAAGGCACCGAAGCAATCCCGTCCGATACCCCGGGACTGCTTCGCCCCGCCGAGGCGGGACTCGCAGTGACAGAGGATGCCGGCGAGGTCGTCCACTACCTCGTGACCGAGCTTTTGGAAGGTGAGAGCCTGCGGGACCGCCTGCAGGCTGGGCCGGTTCCACCCCGCAAGGCAGTCGAGCTTGCCGTGCAGATTGCGCAGGGTCTCTCGGCAGCGCACTCCAAGGGGATCGTCCACCGGGACCTCAAGCCCGGCAACGTGTTCATCACGACGGATGGCCACGTCAAGATCCTTGACTTCGGGCTCGCGAAGCTGGCGGCGCCGAGGAGTCTTGCGGAGGGTGCGCAGGCGAGCACGGTGGTCGAGGTGACGGAGGCGGGCACTCGGCTGGGGACCGTGGGCTACATGTCGCCGGAGCAGGTGCGCGGGCAGACAGTCGATCAGCGGAGCGACATCTTCTCCTTCGGGTGCGTGCTGTACGAGATGCTGGTGGGGAGCCCGCCGTTTCGCAGGGAGACTGCTGCCGACACGGCGAGCGCGATCCTGCATCAGGACCCGGCGCCGTTGGCGAGCACCGGGCAGGTGGTCGCGCCGGCGCTGCAGGAGATCGTGAGCCGGTGCCTGGAGAAGCGGGCGGAGGAGAGGTTCTCGTCGGCACACGACCTGGCACTGGCACTGCGAGCGGTCTCGGGAGGGCTGGAGACTCCGACACCCGCGCCGGTCAAGGCGCCTTCGGGCAAGCGGCGAGTTGTGGGCCTCGTCCTGGCCAGTGTCGCGGCGCTGGCCGTGGTCGGTGTGCTGCTCGTCAAGCTCAGGTCTGCGGCTCCGAAGACGGCAGCGGGCGTGATGAAGAAGATCGTTGTGCTTCCATTCGAGAACCTCGGTGCGCCGGAGGACGCCTACTTCGCCTCCGGGATGGCCGAGGAGATCACCAGCCGGCTCGCCAACGTCCAGGGGCTGGGCGTGATCTCGCGCACGACGGCGGCACAGTACGAGCACACGAAGAAAACCGTGAAGCAGATCGGTGCTGATCTCGGCGTTGACTTCGTGCTCGAGGGCAGTGTGCGGTGGGAGCACGGGCAGGGGAAGGAGAGCCGGGTGCGCATCACGCCCCAGCTCATCCGCGTCGCCGACGACACCCACGTGTGGGCCGACCGCTACGACCGGGTGCTCGCGGACGTGTTTGCGATCCAGTCGGAGGTGGCGGAGAGCGCTGTCAAGGCGATGGGCGTCACGCTGCTGCCGCGCGAGAAGACTGCGCTGCAAGAGATCTCGACCGACGACCTGGAGGCGTACGACCTCTACCTCCGCGGCATGGAACTGTTCGGCCGGGGTGAGACGTGCGAGATCTTTGGAGGCGCCTTGGAGAAGTTCCAGGCGGCCGTCGATCGCGACCCCCGCTTTGCGCAGGCTCTCGCCATGACCGCCGTGATACAACTCGCGATGTACTGGATTGGCTGCGACCACAGCCAGGAGCGGCTCGCCAAGGGCAAGGAGGCGGCCGAACGCGCCGTCGAGCTCCGACCCGACCTGGCGGAGCCCCACATTGCACTCGCCGATTACTTCTATCGCGGTCGTCAGGACTGCCCGCGAGCCCTGGAGGAATACGCCGCGGCCCTCAAGATCCAGCCCAGCCACACCGGGGCACTCCTTGAGATGGGCATGACCTTGCGCTTCCAGGGGCGCTGGGTGGAGGCGGTGGCGGCCTTTGAAAAGGGCCTCGAGCTGGACCCGAAGAACGTGCACCTGCTGCATCACTTCGGGTCAACTTGTGTCACGGT
>DATKMD010000178.1:0-5397 GCA_035542075.1 Thermoanaerobaculaceae bacterium | reverse complement strand
GGTCGGCATCCGTCGCGCTCGCTCCGACCAGCGACGCCTGACGGAGCCGGCTGCCACGCAGGTTCGCCCCGGTCAGGATCGCGCCGTCCAGATTGGCGCCCTCCAGGTTTACGTCTCGCATGTCCGCGCCTTCGAGCCGCGCCTGCTCGAGACGCAGACCGTGCAGGTTGCATCCCGCGAAGGTGGCGCCCGTGAGGTTGGCACGCACCAGCGACATCCGCCCCAGTTTTGGTTTCCGGAAATCGGTGCCCTGGAGCTGGGAACCCGCCAGCTGCACCCCGTTGAGATCCGTATTGACGAGGTCGGCGTCCCGCAAGTCCGCCGCCTGGACATCACAGTTGAAGAGGCGCGCCCCCTGGAGGTTGGCCTGGCGCAGGGTGCTGTGCGAGACGTCGGCTCCCTCGAAGTCCGCATCCTTGAGGTTGGCCCGCAGAAAGTTGGCCTCGCGCAGGTTGGCCTTGCGAAAGCGCGTCCCGACGAGGGTCGCGTCGGGCAGCTGGACCCGCATGCCCTGGACCCCCTCGAGGTCCGCCCCGCTCAGGTCATTGCCCTCCAGGACCACGCCCTCGAGGACCGCCCCCGCGAGCTTCGCGCCCACGAGGTTTGCCTTCTCCACGCGCGCCCCGCGCAGGGAACAACCCGTCATGTCGGCGGCGGCGAAGTTGACACGCTCGAGGATCGCGCCGTCGAAGCTGACCTGCGCGAGGTTTGCCCCTTCGAGGTCGCTGCCGCTGAAGTCCGCTCCCCTGAACGTCGCACCCTCCAGCACCGCGTTCTTGAGCGAGCACACCCGCACATCGAGGAGATCGAAGTGCACACCGGTACAGTCGGCCCCGTCGAGCACCGCACCCGAGAGCAGTATCCCGTCCACCTGCGCGTACGCGAGCGAGGCCCCGGAGAGGTTTGCGCCCTGCAGGTCCGCGCGCATGAGCACCGCGTGCGAAAGATCCACCCCGTGGAGATCCTTCCCCTTCAGGTTGGCTTCGACGAGGTCCGGAAGGATGCGAGGGTTGGCCTCGCGCCACCGCGACCACTCCGGGGATGACAGGAGTCTCACGTGCTCAGGATTCGCCATGTCGTGATTCTAGCTCCAAATGCGGGGGCCGGACGCGACCGGGGTGAATCGTCAGCCGGCTCGCACGACTCCCAGTTCCCCGGGGCAGCGCAGCGCGGCAGCCAGTGCCTCGAGTTCGCCCCGCTGTGCGGCGGCGGCGGCCACCGAGCGCGCCGCCTCCAGCTCCCGGCGGTGGAGCCAGAGGCTGGCCACCCGAAATTCGGGGCGTCCCCACTGACGCAGACCCGTGAACTCCCCGGGACCTCGCAGGCGGAAGTCCTCCTCCGCAATGCGGAAGCCGTCACCGGTGGCCGCGACCAGCTCGAGGCGACGTCGGGCCTCGGGCGAACAATCCTTTCCCGTCAGCAGCACACAAAACGATCGCCTGCGGCCACGGCCCACCCGACCGCGCAACTGGTGGAGCTGGGCAAGGCCGAAGCGCTCCGCGTTCTCGATCACCATGACGGAGGCGTTCGGTACGTCCACGCCGACCTCGATCACGGTGGTGGCGCAGAGAACACCGACCTCCCCGGCCGAAAATGCCGCCATCACCGCCTCGCGCTCGGCCGCCGGCGTGCGCCCGTGAACGACCTCGACTCGCACGCCCGCAAGCGACTGGCGGACCGCCCGAGCGTGACTCGCGATGGCCCGTGCTGAGATCTTGTCGGACTCCTCGATCAGCGGAAACACCCAGTACACCTGGCCGCCGTCTCCGACCTCCTTGCGCAGGAACTCGGCCAACTTCGGTCGCGAAGCATCGTCGCGCAGCACGGTACGCACCGGTGAGCGGCCCGGCGGCAGCTCGTCGAGTACCGAGACCTCGAGGTCCCCGTACAGCGAAAGGGCGAGCGACCGGGGGATCGGCGTTGCGGTCATGACGAGCAGGTGCGGTGCCTCCCCCTTCTCCAGCAGCGCCTGGCGCTGCGCGACGCCGAAGCGGTGCTGCTCGTCGATGATGGCAAGGCCCAAGCGCCCGAACACCACAGCGTCCTCGATCAGGGCGTGGGTGCCCACCACCAGGTGCGCGGTGCCGTTCGCCAGCTCGCGGCGCACCCGCTGCTTCTCCGCCGCGGGCATTGAGCCGATGAGCAGCTCCGGCCGGAAGGGCGTGGGGCGCAGCAGCTGCTTCAGAGTGAGGTGGTGCTGCTGGGCGAGAAGCTCGGTGGGCGCAAGCAGGGCCACCTGGTGGCCGGATGCCAGCGCGACGAGCGCGGAAAGCGTGGCAACGATCGTCTTCCCCGACCCCACATCCCCCTGCAGCAGGCGGGCCATCGGGTACTCCTTCTGAAGGTCGGCCACGATCTCGGCCAGCACCCTGCGCTGCGCGGTGGTCAGATGGAAAGGAAGCACGTGCCGCGCGTTTTCCCGGATCTCGTCCGTCACCACGCAGGCGGCAGCCTGCTGACGGTGACGGCGGCGGCGTTCACGCTCAAGCACGACCGCAAGTGCGAGCAGCTCCTCGAAAGCCAGCCGCCGGTGGTGCGGGGTCCGCCGCATCGAGAGGTCTTCGAAGAAGGACTCCAGAGCGGCCCCGTCAGCCGGGGGCACCGGGAAGTGCACCGCTCGCAGAGCCTCGCCGACCGGCGGCAGGCCGAGGTCGGCGGGAAGCAGCGGGGCCAGGGGGTCGGGCGTCTCGCCCAGCCCCTCGAGCGCCCGCGCCACGAGTGTTCGGATTCGCCGGCCGGTCCACCCGGCCACGCGCCGGTACATCGGCACGATTCGCCCGAGGTGGACGGGCGATTCCTCCTCGTCCTCCACCTCCCACTCGGGCGCGACGAGCTGCAGTCCCCAGCCGCTGCGGGCAGGGCGGAGCGTCCCGTACAGCCACACCCTCATCCCCTCGCGCAGTGCCTTCGTGAGATACGGCAGGTTGAACCAGACCACCGCGAGGGAGCCGGTGTCGTCATCGATCACCGCCTCCACTATCCTGAGCCGCCTGTTCCAGGTGCGCCGTTCGACGATTTGCACCAGACGTCCCACCACCGTGACGGTGGTGTCGGGCACCGTCAGCGACGCGATACGCCGCGGGTTGGAGCGGTCTTCGTAGCGGTGGGGCAGGTACCAGAGGAGGTCACCGACCGTCGCCAGCCCGGCTGCCGCAAAGGCACGCTCGCCGGCAGCACTCACGCCCTTGATCGCGGAAAGCGGGCTTGACAGCGAAAAGGTCATCCGCCGTCGAGAATCACGTGCAGGTGCAGCGTGACCAGGGCGAGCTGGACGGAGTCGCCGTCGGCAAGGGGGAACGGTTTGAACGGCTCGAGCTTGGTTCCGTTGACGAACGTACCGTTGGTTGCAGCGTTGGTCTCGGTGATCGTGAACGCCCCTTCGGACAGGTTGATCGTGGCGTGACGGCGCGAGACGGTGCGCTCGGGATCGAGCGCGGACAGGTCGACGTCCGGAGTGACGCCGGTCACCGGGTCGTGCCGACCCAGGCTTGTGTCGCCCGACGGGCGCAGCGGGAAGATTCGCCCGGACGGCGCGTGGGAGACCACCGCCTTTGCTTCGATGCCTTGCCTTGCGGGCGCGGGTGTCAAGGTCGAGAGCTCCTCGCGCGAGCCAAACTCCTCGAAGCGGCGGTTCGCCTCACGCAGGCGTTCCGAGAGCTTCGTCATCATGCGTACGGCGATGTCCGGCTTGCGCCGGAGGATCTGCTGGAGATCCCTGCTCGTCAGCTCCAGAACCTCGACCTCGTCCACGGCGGTGGCGGTGGCAGACCTCGCCGGGGACTCGTCGAGCAGGGCGATCTCGCCGAAGAAGTCGCCCTTTTCGAGAACCGCGAGCTCGCGCTCGCGTCCCCCGACCGTCAGGGAGATCCTCACGTGCCCCTTCTGGATGATGTACATCTCGCTTCCGAGGTCCCCTTCCCGAAAGATCACCGAGCCACCCTCGAAGCGATGCAGGAATTCCTGGAGCTTGTGGTTCTCGGGCCCGGGGATGCGGACTTTCGGCACCTACGCACCCCCCCAGGCAATCTCGCCCCGGACCGTGTCGACCTCGACCTGTACACCTAAGGGAAAAGGCACGTTTGCGCCCCCATGCCCGAACGGAAGCCCCTCGACGACCACGGTGTCCGGCGCGGTTGCCTCGAGCAGCAGCGCGCGCCACCGCTCACGCCACCCCGACTCTCCGCGCCCGCACCGAACAAGCCTGCCTGACACAATGGCCTTTACCTCCGCAAGTCTAGAGGAGAGCCTCAGTTGGGTCAACAAACGGTCGAGGCGGTACAGCGGTTCGTTGACGTCCTCAAGGAACAGAACCGCGCCTCTGTAGTCGGGCTCGTAAGGCGTGCCGATCAGTCCCGCCAGCAGCGAGAGCGTGCCCCCCACCGACACGCCGCGTGCCACTCCGGGGCGCACGACTCGTGCCGGGCGCACCTCGAAAAACGCGCGCGGCGCTCGTCCCAGCAACCACGCGACCAGCATCTCGCCGCTGGCAGGGTCACGACCCAGCGACGTCACCATCGGGCCGTGGAGCGTAGCACTGGGAAATCGTGTCGAAAGCCCGGCGTGCAACGCGGTGATGTCGGAGAACCCCACCACCCAGCCGTTCCAGGAAGCGAGACGCTCCCACGGCATCCTGGGCAGGAGCCTCATCACGCCATACCCGCCGCGCGCCGCCAGCAGCGCCTCGGCTCCCCCGTCGAGCAGAGCCGTGATTCCCGCGAGACGCCTTTCGTCCGTGCCTGCCATGTACGACGTGCGGGACGCGAGGTTCGGCGCGCGCACCGGCTTGAACCCGTGCGACCGCAGAAACTCGATCCCGACCCGCACCGCGGCCGGATCGCACGGACCCGACGGAGCCATGACGCCGACCCGCGCGCCCGGCTTGAGCGGCGCCGGCAGCGGGCGAGGATGAGCGCTCACTGAATGATTCTAGCTGGTGCGAGCGCGTGACACAGGAGAAGGGCAAACTGGAGTCCACCTCTCCCAAGCGACGGGGGCCTGGGGACCTCTCTTGCCGGGGAAAAGAACCGGGGGGGCCGGGTGGCCCCCCCGGGGCGCCGGAGGCAGCGATAAGCCGAATTCTGTCCCCTGCCGAGGCAGGGCAGCGCTCATTCCTCTGACCGGGCCGTTGCCGGCCGGTTCGAGCGGCCTACCCGGGGATCCTCCCCGCCGAGGCGGGGAACCGGTGATGGGCCCCGTCGATCCCCCTATTTGGCCTTGCTCCGCACGGGGTTTGCCGTGCCCCGACCGTCGCCGGTCGAGCGGTGGGCTCTTACCCCACCTTTTCACCCTTGCCCGGCGACGACCGCCGGGCGGTGTGTTTTCTGTGGCACTTTCCCTCGCGTTGCCGCGGCTGGGCGTTACCCAGCGTGCTCCCATCCGGAGTTCGGACTTTCCTCG
>DATKMD010000177.1:0-7940 GCA_035542075.1 Thermoanaerobaculaceae bacterium | reverse complement strand
GACGCCTTGTAGCTCCTGGGCCGGCATGGCTTGCGGGGTCGTGGACGGGCTGGTAAACGAGGAGCATCTGCCTCTGTCTCGCGCGCTTCCCAATTCGACGCGATGGTAACACGCGGGGCGCTCAGGGACCGCCCGCAAAGGGAAATCGACCATCGGGCCCACGACGGGCGCAAGCGCCAGCGTGCTAGACTCCGCGCGTCTCGCCGGTCGAGCCCATGCCGCAAAGGATTCCAGCCGCCGCCTGGTTCGCCCCGCATGAGCCGGCGGTTCCCCACGTGCGTGGCACGGGCACGGGCATCCCCGCAGAGTCCCTCCCAAGGATCTTTGAGGAGTTCGTTCGGGTACCCGGCAGGCGGCCCGGCGACGGCTCCGGGCTCGGCCTCGCGATCGTCAGTCGACTGGTTCTCGAGATGGCGGGGAGGGCCTGGGCGTCCAGCGTCCCTAGTGAGGGCCGTACCTCCTTCGTCGAGCTGCCGCCGCGGACGGGGGCAGGGTGACCGGTCCGGAAGCCGCGCGGCGCTTGCTCGCCTCCCCCGTCCTTCGCCGCGTCGCGAGGCTCTGGGACGGCGGCCAGCTTTTCCTGACCGGGGGCTCGCTTCGGGACCGGCTGCTCGGCCTCCCGACCCAGGACCTCGACCTCGCCGTCATTGGCGATCCTCGCGTGGCCGCGGAAGCCTTTGCCGCCCATTTCGGCGGACGCTGCTTCCCGCTCGGCCACCCGCCCCTGGTGACCTGGCGGGTTGCTGGAGGACGGACTGACGCAGACCTCTGGCGGATCGAGCACGGTGTCGAGCACGACATCCTCCGACGTGACTTCACGGTAAACGCGCTGTTCTGGCGGCTGCCGCGCGGCCCGCTGCTCGACCTCGTCGGCGGCCTCGACGATCTCGCGGCGGGTCGGGTTCGGGTCGTGCGAGAAGAAAACCTGGCCGCGGACCCGTTGCGGGTGCTGCGCGGACTTCGTCTGCTCGCCACCCATCCCCAACTCCGCCTCACGGCCGGGACCGAGAAACAGCTCGGCGCGGCTGCGCCCGGACTGAGGTCGGTCGCGCGCGAGCGGGTGTCCGAGGAATTTCGCACGCTGGTGGCCGGCAGAGGTGCGGAACGGGCGCTCCTGGTCGCGGCGCGGATCGGTGTGCTGGAGACCCTGCTCCCCGCCTGGCGGGCGTACGGGCACGCGCGGTCGGTAGCCCGGCTGGCGGCTGAGCTTGGGATGCTGCAGCGTGCCGGCGGCGCGGTGGGACGCGGCGCCCGCGAGGTGGCTGTCGCGGTCCTCGCGGCGCCAGCCGCCGGCCTCCCGGACCGGTGGGACGTCCCGGCCGCGGCAGCAGGCCTGGAGGCTATCGGTTTCCCGCCCCATTTCGCGCGCCGCGCGGCCGCGGCGGCCGCCGCGGGGGAGCGACTGCTGCAGGTCCTCGGCCGCAGCAGCACCGAGGAGCACGACCTCGCCGTCGAGGCCGACGGCCTGCTCGAGCCTGCTGTGGCCTGGGCCGTTGCCCGGACCGCGGTGGCGGGCACGGACGCGCAGGCGGCGGGCGCGGCGCTCCTCCGTTGGTGGCGCCGTTTCTCCGCCCGCGCCCCACTCCTCTCCGGGGAGGAGATCGCGGAGCTGCTCGCGCTTCCGGAAGGGCCTGGGCGGGGAACCGCGGTGCGGGCGCTGCGCCGGGCACACGCCCGCGGCGAGGTCCGGACCCGCGAGCAAGCCAGAAAGTTCCTTCGGGAAACGCCGATTCGTTGACCCCTTCGACTGCCGATGATAGATTCGATCCATGGCGGATGCTGCGCTCTCCCTTGACGATCTGCTCAAGTTCATGACGAAGAAGGGCGCATCCGACCTGCACCTCAAACCGACCCGCCCACCGCTGCTGCGGCTCCAGGGCAAGCTGGTCCCAATCAAGTCCGTCGCGTTCAAGCCCAAGGACATCGAGGATATGGTCCTGCCGCTGCTCAACGCGTGGCAGCGCAAGAAATTCGAGGAGAGGCAGTCGGTGGACCTGGGCTACGGCGTCATGGGGGTCGCGCGCTTCCGCTGCAACATCTACCAGCAACGCGGCTCGATCGCCGCGGTCTTCCGCCGTATCCCTTTCGAGATCAAGAATTACGAGGATCTGAACCTCCCGGAGGTCGTGGGCACCTTCGCGCACTACCCTGCCGGCTTGGTGCTGGTCACGGGCCCGACCGGCTCGGGCAAGTCGACCACGCTGGCGGCGATCATCCAGGACATCGCGAAGACCCGCCCGTGCCACATCGTGACCATCGAAGATCCCATCGAGTTCCTCTTCGGCGACCACATGGCCACGATGTCTCAGCGCGAGGTCGGGACCGACACGCCCGCCTTCCACGAGGCGCTGCGCAACACGATGCGCCAGGACCCCGACGTGATCATGGTCGGCGAGATGCGCGACCTCGAGACGATATCCACCGTGCTGACGGCGGCCGAGACGGGGCACCTGGTGTTCTCGACGCTGCACACCAACAGTGCCAGCCAGACGATCGACCGGATCATCGACGCTTTCCCCCCCGATCAGCAGGACCAGATTCACGCGCAGCTCGCACAGGTGCTGCGCGCGGTCGTCTCGATGCAGCTCGTCAACAAGGCGGACGGGCAGGGGCGCTTGCCCGCGTGCGAGATCCTGATCAACTCGCCGAAGATCGCCAAGCACATCCAGAGCGCCGAGATCAAGGAGATCCACGACGAGATCGAGAGCTCGGTCTCGTACTTCCGAATGCAGACGATGAACCAGAGCCTCATCGCCCTGCTTGCGAACGGGGCCATCAACTATGAGGCCGCAAAGGAACAGTCGCCGGACTCGGATGACCTTTCACTGAAGCTGCGCAAGCTCTTCCCGAGCATCGAGGACGCGCAGCGGGAGGGCAGGATGACACCATCGCCCGCGGACTTTGCCAGCATCGTCGAGCTCACGGAGATCAAGCGCCTCTACGAGGAGCAGGAGGAGCGCTGGAAGCAGCGCACGCTCGACAAGGACGAGCGGATCGCACAGCTCGAGGCGCAGTTGGCCGCCCTCAGGCAGGAAATGTCCTCAACGGGAGCAACCTCCTCCGAGCTGCGCAACCAGCTCGAGGCGCTGCGGGTGGAGAAGGAGAGACAGGCCCGCGACGCGGAGGGACGGATCGAGAAGCTCAACGACCGTATCCGGGAGCTCAACCAGCAGATCTCGGGGGGAGCCAAGGCCCCCGCCGAGAAGCCCCAGACCGGCTTCTTCAAGCGCTGAAGCAAACGGGGACGGTTGTCCCTACTCCGACAATCCGTCAGCGCCGTCCAGTCTTCCCTTGGGGTAGCTTTTTGAACCCAGGGCTCACTCGCCGGTTTCCCAGTGCCAGGCGGCTGTTCGGCCATCGCCGCGGTAGTCAAGGCGCATCCGCAAAACTCGCGTCCCCTCCGCGCCGGGCCAGCCCCACGACTCAGGCCACTCGACCGCGGTGACCGCGGCAGCGTCCTCGAGGGCATCTCCGAGACCGACTTCGTCCCACGGGGCGGTGGGACGCCCACGGAGCCGGTACAGGTCCGCGTGGTGGACCCTGGCAATCCCGTGCAGGCGCACCGCATAGGTTTCGAGCAGGACGAACGTCGGGGAGCACACCTCACCCGCGTCGCCGCCAAGCGCCGCGACCAGACCCCGAACCAGTGTGGTCTTCCCGGCCCCGAGCTCGCCCTCGAGAAGCAGCAGGTCACCGGGTTGAACGAGCGTCGCAAGCTCGGCGCCCAGCGCCTCGGTCGCGGCGGCGTCAGGCAGCAGGACTTCCAAGGGCTCAGGCTCGCGGCTCATGCAAGCTGCCGAACCTCAAGCTCCGCCCGGGAAAGCTCGTCCACGAGCGATCCGGCAGGAACCGCGCCCGGGAACCGCTCACCCGCGAGCTCGGCGGCGCGCCCGTGCAGCCAGGCGCCGGCCGCTGCCGCTTGCCGCGCCGGCATCCCCTGGGCGAGCAGTGCCCCGATTGAACCGGTAAGAACGTCACCCGCGCCGCCGGATGCGAGCCCGGACGTACCCGTGGGGTTGACCATGCTCCAGCCGGAGCCCCCGGCGATCACCGTGCGCGCCCCTTTCGCGAGCACCACCGCTCCGGAGCGCTTTGCAGCCTCCTCGGCTGCACCCAGGCGGTCGCTCGTCACCTCAGCGGTGGGCACACCCAGCAGGCGGCCCAGTTCGCCCGGGTGGGGGGTGAGAACGGTCGGGGCTTCCCTGCGACGCAGCTCTCCGAGCCTGCCCGCGAGCAGTGTGAGGGCGTCTGCGTCGAGAACCAGCGGTCCCGACCACCTCTCGAGGATGCCCGCGAGCAGGCGGCGGGGGCCCTCGGTGACTCCGAGCCCCGGACCCACGGCCAGAGCGGTCGCCTTCGCCAGCGAGCCCTCCAGCCCCGCGCCGGTGACCGCTCCGTCCTTCCCTGCCGGCAAGGCGTCCACCATCGCTTCGGGGACCTGGGCCTGGATCGGCCGCACGGCTCCGTGGGCGGTCGCCACGGTGACGAGGCCGGAGCCCAGTGTCACCGCCGCCCGTGCGGCAAGCGCCGCCGCCCCGGCCCTCCCCTCTCGTCCTGCCACGACGAGGAGGTGTCCGAAGTTCCCCTTGTGCGCGTCCACGGCGCGGCGGGGAAGCCAGGTGGCCACGTCCCCACCTTCGACGAGTCCCAGCCGAGCCTGCGCCTGCACGACCCACGGTGGGATGCCGATCTCTGCGACTGCCACCTCGCCGCACCGCCAGCACGCGGGCGGGAGCACGTGCGCCACCTTCGGCGCCGCGAACGTCACGGTCACGGCTGCATTCACGGCCTCCCCGGCGACCTGACCGGAGGAGCCCCAGAGGCCCGAGGGGATGTCCACCGCGACGATCGGGACGCCGCTGTCGTTGAGCATCTTGACCAGGCGCGCCCAGCGCGTCCCGAGCGGGCGGTCCAGCCCGGTTCCGAACAGCGCGTCCACGAGCACGTCCCCGTCAGAAAGTAGCGCGGCAAGACGTGCGGTGTTGGACCCGCACCTGTGGACGTTCACTCCGAAGGCACGCGCGAGCGCGAGCTGGCTTGCCGCATCACCCTTGAGGTCGCTCTCGGCTACCAGCAACGCGACTTCCACGGAGAAACCCCGGCAGTGCAGCTGGCGCGCCACCGCCAGGCCGTCGCCCCCGTTGTTGCCGGGCCCACACGCGATCACCACCCGCCGGGCGTCGCCGAATCGGTCGGCCACAACCTCGGTGACGGCGCCCGCGGCCATCTCCATCAGGACCATGCCTGGCAGCCCCAGTTCGCGAATGGTCACGCGGTCCGCCTCACGCATCTGGCTAGCGTCCAACACGGGGATCATCGGACCCTCCTGCCCCACTATCCTACCGCCCCGCAGCCGCGGTGCGGCCAGCATGGCTGCTCGGACCACGGCAGGGTGTCTCGGGGCCACTGGCCGCGCAATCACGCAGGCGCCGGGCCCCGAGCCTCGGCGTGGTTGTGATAGCCTCCCCGCGCAGTGGGCAACCCGGATCGCGGAGAGGTCCTGACAGCATCCAGCCACGGGCGCCTGATCCCTGCCGCCGCGCTCGCGCTCATCCTGTCCGCGCCGACTGCGGAGGCCGCCGAGACTGCCCGGGAACTCGGTTCGGTCCTCCCTGCGTGGAGCGCGCTGCCCTTCGTGGGCATCCTCCTCTCCATCGCTCTGTTCCCCCTGCTCGCGCCGCGCTTCTGGCACCACCATTACCCCGAGGTCTCCGCAGCCTGGGCCCTCGCGTTCGCCGTGCCGTTCGTAGCGGTCCACGGCCGGCCCGCGGTCGGCGAGATCCTGCACACGGTGGTGATTGACTACGTCCCGTTCGTCGTGCTGATCGGCACACTGTTCACGATCGGAGGCGGGATCCTGATTCGCGGAACACCACGCGGCTCGCCAGCGGGAAACGCTGCGATCATGGTCGCCGGAACGCTCCTCGCCTCGTGGATCGGCACCACGGGCGCTGCCGTCCTCCTCATCCGACCACTCCTGCGCGCCAACCGTGACCGGCGCAGGTCGGCCCACACGGTGGTCTTCTTCGTATTTCTGGTGGCAAACATCGGCGGCGCGCTCACGCCGCTTGGCGACCCGCCGCTCTTCCTCGGCTTCCTGCACGGCGTTCCGTTCTTCTGGACGCTTCACCTGTGGGACGAGGCGCTCCTCGTCGCCACCCTCACGCTCGTCGCTTTCATTGCCCTCGATCTCTACCAATGGCGGCGGGAGAGTCCGGAGGTACGCGCCCCCCGCGTAACACCCCGCGAACCGTTTCGGGTCGAGGGCTGGCACAACTTCTTCTTCCTGGCGGGCGTCCTCGCGGCGGTCATGGTCTCGGGTGTGTGGCACGCCGGATCTGTCTCCGTGCTCGGCGTCCACCAGGAGGTGCAGAACCTGCTCCGGGACGCCTTCCTTCTCTTGATGGCAGCCGGCTCCTGGCTCACCACGGCACGGCGGACCCGCGAAGAGAACGGTTATACCTGGGGTCCGATCCGGGAGGTCGCGATCCTCTTCGCCGGCATCTTCGCCACCATCATCCCGGCGCTCCTGATGCTGCGCGCCGGCGAGGACGGCGCCCTCAGCCCCGTCATTCGTGCCGTCCAGACTCCGGCCGGGTTCTTCTGGGCAGCGGGCGGACTCTCCTCGTTCCTGGACAACGCGCCTACCTATCTCACTTTTCTCTCCACTGCCCTCGGACGGCTCTTCCCCGGCGTCCCCGAAAGGGAAGGGATCATGAGGCTGATCGTGGAACACGGCGCCTACCTCCGGGCCGTGGCGACCGGTGCCGTATTCATGGGCGCGAACACCTACATAGGCAACGCCCCAAATTTCATGGTGAAGTCAATCGCCGAGGAGGCCGGGGTCGAGATGCCATCCTTCTTCGGGTACATCCTGCGCTACAGCCTGCCGTGCCTGATCCCGATCTTCCTGCTCGTGACCTGGGTATTCTTCGGCTGAGGAGCGAGATGAGCGTCTGGTACGAAATCACGGTCAAAGGCTCCGAGGATGCCCTGCGGGGATTCGTGGCCGCCTGCGAAGCCCAAGTCAGTTCCAGCGAGGCCGCGCTGTACGGTCATGACATCGGCCTCGATGCGCGTCACTTCCTGCAACGGCTGCAGGGGTGGTTTGGAGCGGGCTCGCAGCACCTGCTCTTCGCACCGCGGATGCTGGCCCAGGAGATTATTGCCGCCCTTCGAGCCCGGGGTCGGGAGGCCGGCCTCAGGCTCGAGAGGGTCCATGAGATCGTGCGCGCGACGATGCCGTTTTCGGCCGAGGCTTTTTCCCTTGACATCGCCGAGAAGATCAAGCACGAGCTGCTCCTGAATCTGCCACCCGGCGTAGAGCGTCTGAACCTCGAGGAGAGCGAGGAACGGGATCCAGGTGCCCGCGGGGCAGAGCTCTATACGCCCGAGCACGGATACGTCTACCGCGTTGCAGGGTCATTTTCCGGACCTCTGCCGGGCGTCGTCGAGATGCAGCGCCGCGCCCGCGATCTGCCGTTCGTCAAAGTGAAGTCACTCGACGTGCAGAAGAGACGCGTCGAGACGCCCAGGCTCGCCTAGCTGCGCCGGGATTTGTGCGCCTGACGTCTGAGGCGGGGGTCCTTCTCCTCGATCTCACGCACCAGCCGCACGGTCTCGCGAATGCGCTTCTGTTGCTCCCGCTTCTCCTTCTCCTGCTTCTTGCGCTGCGAGGTGGTGAGGATCGCGGTGAGGATTCGCCCGACCCGCCAGTGGAGCGCGGTGATGGGCATCGTTGTCCCACCGAGCATCGCGCCCCAGAAGTTGGCGGTTCCCAGCGCCGCCTTGGTGAAGTCGGCCTTCTTGCAGTCAGCAAAGGCGAAGCGCGCGTGGCCGCAGTTCGCACCCACCAGGCGCGTGAACCGCAGGTCGGCGCGGGAGAAATCGGCGTTCCGCAGGTCGGCCAGGATCAGATCGCAGCCGGAGAGGTCGGCATC
>DATKMD010000176.1:0-14447 GCA_035542075.1 Thermoanaerobaculaceae bacterium | reverse complement strand
ACCCCCCGCAACGGACAGTGTGAGGTCAGGCGAACTGGTCGTGGTGCGGGCCGGCGAGGAGAGATCCTTCATGGCCCCACTGCCGTTGGTGCTGCTGGAACCGCCGCCCGAGCTCGCGGCGATGCTGGCGCGCTGGGGGCTAGCGACCGCCGGCGAGCTGGCCCGCCTCCCGCGCGAGGAGGTCGCGCTGCGGCTCGGGCAGGAGGGAGTGGAGCTCCACCGGCTCGCGTGCGGGGAGGAGACGGCTGCCTTCGTCCCCGATCCTCTGCGGGAGGTGCTGCGGGAAGGGGTCGAGCTGGACTTCCCCCTCGGGGCGCTGGAGCCGTTCCTGTTCCTGACGAGCGGGCTCCTCGCGCGCTTGGAGCGGCGCCTGGAGTTGCGCGGGGAGGGGTTCTCCGAGGTCCTGCTGGAACTGCACCTGGAGGGGGGAGGGCATCAGGAGTGCCGCCTCAAGCTGGTGGCTCCCACGCGGGAGGTGCCGGCGGTGCTGGCGCTGGCGCGGCTGCAGCTCGAGGCAAGCCCGCCGGGCGCCGCCGTGGAAGGGCTGGCGGTCGTGGTCACGCCAGGCCGGGTGCGGTTGGCGCAGGGCTCACTGTTCGGCCCCCCCTTGCCGGCACCCGGGAAGCTCTCCACTGCGCTCGCCCGCCTGGCAGCACTGGTAGGGCCGGACCGGGTTGGCACGCCGGCTGTCCCCGACACCCACCGCCCCGGTGCCTGGGGCGTGTTGCCCTTCGCGCCTGCTCCGTCACAGGCGGTTTCTCCTCAAGCCTCAAGCCCCGAGCCTCAAGCCTTCGCTCCGCCTGTCTTGCGGGCGTTCCGGCCGCCGCACCAGGCGCAGGTGGTCGTGGTCGGTGGCCGACCCGTGGTGGCGCGGGTGGACGGGACGGGTGGGCGAGTAGTGGGGTGGGCCGGTCCGTACCGGTTTGCCGGCGACTGGTGGGGGGACAAACCGTGGGTACGGGAGGAGTTCGACGTTGCCACCGAGGACGGCTCGCTGCTGCGGGTCTACTTCGATCGTCTCGAACGCCGGTGGTTCGCCGATGGCATCTATGACTGAAAGGTACTGCGAGCTGCACGCGCATACCGCGTTCTCGTTCCTGGAGGGGGCGAGCGAACCGGAGGCGATGGCGGAGCGGGCGGGGCGACTCGGTCTCCCCGCGGTGGCGGTGACCGACCGCGGCGGGGTGTACGGCGTCCCGCGCTTCCACACGGCGGCCAGGGACGCCGGTGTGGAGGCGATCGTGGGCGCCGAAGCGGTGCTCCCAGACGGCAGCCGCCTGCCGCTCCTCGTCCAGGACGCGCGCGGCTACTCCAACCTGTGCCGGATGCTCACCTCTGGGGCGCTCGGGCGTCCCAAGGGCGAGGCCGTGGTGAGCTGGGAGCTGCTCGAGCGGCACGCCGGCGGTCTTTTCGCGCTCACCGGTGGCGAGAGCGGTCCGCTCGTGCGCGCGCTCCGCCAGAGGGGAGAGGACGCAGCCGCCGAGGTTCTGGGAACGCTCGTGGGGATCTTCGGTACGGCTCGTGTGGCGGTCGAGGTGCAGCGCCACCAGCGCCGGGGCGAGGAGACCCGCAACGTCGCCCTCGTGCGCCTGGCGCGGGCGGCAGGGGTGCCTGTGGTGGCGACCCAGGACGCTCTGTGCGCCTCGTCGGCCGACGGTCCGCTGGCCGATGCGCTTGCCTGCATCCGCGAGCACCGCACGCTCGACACCGCGGGACGCCTGCTCGAGCCCAACCGCGCGCGCCACCTGCGCTCACCCACGGAGATGGCGCGCCTGTTCGCCGACCTCCCCGAGGTGGTCGCGGCCACGCGCCGCATCGCGGACGCCTGCCCGTTCCGCTTGCACCAGCTCCCGTATCGCTTCCCCTCGGCACGCCTGGAGGATGATCGCAGCGAGGTGGAGGAACTCCGGGCGCGGGTCGAGGAGGGGGCGCGCGAGCGCTACTTCACCGTCACCCCCAAGGTGCGATTGCAGCTCGAGCGCGAGCTCTCGCTCATCGAGAAGCTCGGCCTCGCGGGGTACTTCCTGGTGGTTCACGACATCGTGCGCTTCTGCCGGTCGCGCGGCATCCTCGCCCAGGGGCGTGGCTCGGCGGCCAACTCGGCGGTGTGCTACGCGCTCTCGATCACCGCGGTGGACCCGATCGCGATGGAGCTGCTGTTCGAGCGCTTCCTCTCCGAGGAGCGGGGGGAGTGGCCGGACATCGACATCGACCTGCCCTCCGGTGACCTGCGGGAGGAGGTGATCCAGCACGTCTATCGCACCTACGGCGAGCGCGGCGCCGCCATGACCGCCAACGTGATCACCTACAAGAGGCGCAGCGCGATCCGCGAGGTGGGCAAGGTGCTGGGTTTCTCACCGGAGCACCTCGACCGGCTCTCGGCGCTGTCCGGGAGCTGGGAGTTCGCAGCCCACGTGCGGGAGGAGCTGCCCGAGCACCTGAAGATCGCGGGGCTCGCCCCCGAGGAACGTCGCTCGAAACTGCTCGTAGAGCTTGTGGCGCGCATCATGCACCTGCCGCGCCACCTCGGCCAGCACTCCGGCGGGATGGTGCTGGCAGCCGGGCGCCTGGACGACG
Organism: Thermoanaerobaculaceae bacterium; assembly: GCA_035542075.1. GTDB lineage: Bacteria > Acidobacteriota > Thermoanaerobaculia > Thermoanaerobaculales > Thermoanaerobaculaceae > RBG-13-68-16. The sequence goes on along the minus strand of DATKMD010000176.1, from coordinate 11,870 downwards.
TGGTCCCGCTGGAGCCCGCCAGCATGCCGGGGCGCGTGGTGATCCAGTGGGACAAGGACGACTGCGCCGACCTCGGCATCATCAAGGTGGACCTGCTGGGCCTCGGCATGCTGCAGGTGCTGCAAGACGTGGTACCGCTCATCAGGGAGCACGAGGGAGTGGCGATCGACCTCGCCCACCTCCCCCCCGACGATCCCGAGGTCTACGGCATGCTGTGCCGCGCCGACACCGTCGGGGTGTTCCAGATCGAGAGCCGGGCGCAGATGGCCACGCTGCCGCGCATGCAGCCGCAGCGCTTCTACGACCTCGTGGTGGAGGTGGCGATCATCCGGCCCGGGCCGATCGTCGGCAGGATGGTGCACCCCTACCTCAACCGGCGCGCCGGACGTGAGAGGGTGGCCTACCCGCATCCGGACCTGGAGCCGATCCTCAAGCGCACCCTGGGCGTGCCGCTGTTCCAGGAGCAGCTGATGAGGGTGGCGATGGTGGCGGCAGGGTTCTCCGGCGGCCAGGCCGAGGAGCTGCGCCGCGCCATGGGCGCCAAGCGCTCAGTGGAGCGCATGGCGAAGCTGGAGCGCCAGCTGCGCGAGGGGATGGCGGAGCGCGGCATCGTCGGCAAGGCCGCGGACGACATCGTGCAGGGGATCACCTCGTTCGCGCTCTACGGCTTTCCCGAGTCCCACGCCGCCAGCTTTGCGCTGATCGCCTACGCCTCGGCCTACCTGCGCGCGCACCACCCGGTCTGCTTCCTGGCTGCGCTGCTCAACGCCTGGCCGATGGGGTTCTACCACCCGGCCACCCTGGTGCAGGACGCCAAGCGCCACGGCGTGCGCGTCCTCCCGATCGATGTGAACCATTCGGCGTGGACCTGTACCATCGAGCGAGTTCAAGGCGAGAAGGGCAGAGGGAAGAGGGGAGAGGGGAGAGAAAGAACACCACGCGACGAAGCACGGTTGGTCGTGGGTTGCCGTGAAGAGGGGGTGGCAGATGGAAGCGGTGAGAGACTATCGAGACCTCGTGACCTGGCAGAAGGCGATGGAACTGGTCCCTGTGATCTGTCAGCAGGCCAGGAAGCTGCCGCGCGAGGAAATTCATGGTTTGTCGTCGCAGATCCGGCGTGCGGTGGTGAGCATCCCGGCGAACATCGCAGAAGGGCACTCGAGGAAACACAGGCGGGAATTCCTTCAGTACCTGTCGATCGCGCGCGGCAGCTCGGCGGAATTGCTCACGTTGCTGGAGATCACCCTGCGTCTCGGTTTCTTGCGGGAGGAGGAAGTGACCCCGCTGATGCAGCAGGTCGTCGAAGTTCGCCGCCTGACAGCCGGCCTCATGGCTCGTCTGCAGGGCAATGCGCCGACCGCAACCGGCTGAACCCCGCCGTGCCTTCACTCTCCCCTCTCCCCTCTCCGCTCTCCCCTGGAGGGAGGGACGGGGGCCTCGCCATCCGGCTCGGCCTGCGTTTCGTCAAGGGGCCGCGCGAGGAAGCCGTAAGGCGGATCGAGGAGGAGGCGGCCAGGGCCCCGTTCGCCTCCGTGCGCGAGGTGGCGGCGCGCTGCTCCCTGCGCAACGACGAGCTGGCCGCCCTCGCCGAGATCGGTGCCTTTGCCTCCCTCGGTCAGACTCGCCGCTCGGCGCTGTGGCAGGTCTCGGCCCTGGACGGCCGCCGGCCGCCGCTGGCGCAGGCCATGCAGCCCGATCCGCCTCCGAGCCCGCTCCCCGAGATGACGCTCCGCGAGCGCTACGTTGCGGACTACCTGGGCTCGGGAGTGACCGTCGGCAAGCACCCGCTGGCATTGCGCCGCACGGAGCTGGCCGGGCGCGGCATCCTCTCCGCAGCGCAGCTCGCCCGCGTGCGCGACGGCCAGCTCGTGCGCGTCGCGGGCGTCGTGATCGTGCGTCAGCGCCCGTACACGGCCAAGGGGATGTGCTTCATGACCCTGGAGGACGAGACGGGCTTCGCCAACATCGCAGTGATGCCGAACAACTTCGAGCTGCAGCGGGCCGTCATCACCTCGAGCGCACTGCTCGAGGTCGAGGGACGCGCGCAGGCGCGCGACGGCGTCGTCACGGTGCTCGCCGGCCGATGCTACCCGCTGCTGGCCTCCACCCCAGCCTCGCCCTCGCGCGACTTCCACTAGGGTGCCGGTCGGTGAGGACTCGGGTACGATGGGGACGTCTCCGGTCGCATGGGGGTCACCATGAGCGAGCCCGAGTGGACTCCGAAGACGCTGACCACGGACTGCGTGCGTGCGATCCTCGCCGGACGCAAGACCCAGCTCCGCCAGGCTCTTGACCCCCAGCCGCCCGAAGCCGCGTCGATCGCCGGAATCGATCTCGAAGGCCGGCTGACCTGGACCGAAGACGACCGCACAGTGCGGGGCGACCCGTGCCCTCTGGGCCAGCCGGGCGACCGGCTCTGGGTTCGGGAGCCGTGGGCGCTGGCCCCCGAGGCAGAGGGGCGCCTCGAGCCGGATGTCGCGCGCCGCCACGTCCGCTACCTGGCGGACGAAGAGGTGGGTCCTAGCGGGGGTGGAAACGCGCCCGGGGTCCCGAGCGAGTTCCGCCCCGCCAGGGAGATGCCTCGGTGGGCATCTCGGCTGACGCTTGAGATCACCGGTGTGCGCCTCGAGCAGTTGCAGGCTATCAGTCCCGAAGACCTGGAGGCCGAGGGCGGGATGTGGCGCGAGGAAACCTGCGATCCCGGGTCGGACGCCGACCGCAAGGGTTTCGCGCGCTGGTGGAGCCAGGTCAACGCTGCGCGCGGAAACGCCTGGGAGGCTAACCCCTGGGTGTGGGTTGTCGAATTTCTTCGGGTGGATCGCGAGTAGCTTTGCAGCATCTTTTGAATCAATTGTTGTCACGCCGCTGCGCCTCGGCCTCCCAGGGCGCAAGTCGTGTCAGCACGGACTGGTGGTCGAAAAGGAGGCCTTGTGAAGAGATACTCCCCGCACCTTGCACCACGCCCATGGCATCTTGCCGGCCACATGGTCTCGCGAGCTTTTGCGCTGCTGCCGCTGGCGCTGGCCACGCTTGCCCTCGGGATGGCGATCTACCACTGGGTCGAGGGGCTGCACTGGCCGGACGCCTTCCTGAACGCGGCGATGTTGCTCGGGGGGATGGGACCGGTAGACGCGCTGCACACGACAGCTGGCAAGCTGCTGGCCGGACTCTATGCCTTGTTCGCCGGCGTGGTGTTCCTTGTGCTCGCCGGCGTGATGCTGGCACCGGTTTTTCACATCGTCCTCGAGCGTTTTCACCTGGAGCCTCCGGAAGGGGGCACGACCCAGGGTGCAAGCTGACTGAGCGGCTGAGGCGCCATGAGGGCGCCAGGCAAGCACCGTGGTCGCAGGGAGGTCGGAGCCGGCGAGCCTGGGATCGGCGCCGGCAGGAACGAGTCTGTCGAGAGGGGTCACCATGGCGGCTCGGACGATTCTGCTTGTAAAAGGACGCGACGAATGGCGCGCATGGCTGGAGAAACACCACGACACCGAGCGGGAGGTGTGGCTGGTGTTTTTCAAGCCTCACGCAGGGAGGACGGGCGTTCTGTACGAGGACGCGGTCGACGAGGCCCTCTGCGTCGGGTGGGTTGACAGCCTGGTCAAGCGCATCGACGACGAGATGTTCGCGAGGAAGTTCACACCACGCAAGGAGACGAGCCATTGGTCGGTGCTAAACCGTCGGAGAGTCGCGAAGCTTGTCCGGGAGGGCAGGATGACGCCTGCCGGGATGGCCAAGATCACGTTTCCTCTTCCAGGCACGGAGGGTCAGGCCCTGGACGAGCTTCCGTCCCATGCCGACGCGCGCCATGAGGAGGCACTCGCACCGAAGATGGAGCGCACCCTGCGGGCCAACTCGACGGCGTGGCGCAACTTTCGGAAGCTCGCGCCGTCGTACCGCAGGAGCCACGTCGGCTGGGTCATGAGCGCCAAGCGGGAGGAGACACGCGAGCGCCGATTCCGCGAGCTCCTCGGCGTTCTCGCCCGGGGCGAGAAGCTGGGGATGAAGTGAGTCCCCGGGGTCGAGAGGTCCGGTGGTGGCCGCGAACGGTAACCCGTGGCGCGTGCGTTGCCGGTCTTCCGAGAGAGCGCGGCCTCCGGGACGGCGCAGGGCCCTGGCACCGTCGCGGTGAAGGGCCGATATTGGTGTCGTAGTCAGATGGGAGGTGAGCCATGGCTGGCCAGGGTGACGTGTGGGCGGCGATTCGCTCGGTCGACGACATGTTGTGCGCGTCGTTCAACCGTGGAAGTGCGGGTGAGATCGCCGCGCTGTACACCGTGGACGGACAGGTGCTCCCGCCGAACGGCGAGTTGTTCGAAGGCACCAATGCGATCCTGGACTTCTGGCAGGGCGCCTTTGACCTTGGTCTCAAGGGGCTGAAGCTGGAAGGCACTGAGCTGGACGTCTTCGGAGACACGGCCATCGAGGTCGGGCGCTACGTGCTTCTCGGGACCGGGGGGGCCGAGGCAGACAGGGGAAAGTACCTCGTGATCTGGAAAAACCAGGGTGGGCTGTGGAAGCTCCACCGCGATATCTGGAACAGCAGCAAGCCCGCGTAGCATCCTCCGGGTCCGGCGGGGGACAGTGGGGTGCTACCATCAGACTGTGAACAAAGGGACAACGGGGTCCTGTAGAGCGAGGCCGTCCGAGGATTAACTTTGGGATCGCGCCGAGCGGCGGATCGGTCCGCCTCGAGCGCACATACAGCGGTGGTCGGTTCGTGATCGGCCGCCGAGGCGAGGCGGGTGAGCTGGACATGGCTCTGAAGCGTGTACTGATCGCCGACGACAGCCGCATCTTCCGGATCCTCACGGGCGCGGTTCTGCTGGAGCATGGCCTCGAGGTGCTCGAGGCCACCACCGGGCGCGAGGCGCTGGACCTGTTGCTCTCGCAGCGCCCCCAACTCGCGATCCTGGATGGGCTCATGCCCCTGATCTCGGGTTTCGACGTCATCAAGCAGGCGCGGGAAGCAGCGCCCGACTACAAGCCGGTTATCTTCATCGTCACGGCCGTGTACAAGAGTCGTGGCTACGAGGCGGAGGCGAGGCGGCAGTATCAGGTCGAAGAGTACCTGCAGAAGCCCCTGGAGCCGGAGGATCTAATCGCCGCGGTCCGACGGCACTTTCCGGAGCTGCCCCAGCTTCCCGAGAAACAGTGACGCTCGTCAGTCGAGGACGTGTCTGAATTTCAGTTACCGGCGAAAACGCGCCTCGCCCAGCGGGGGCTTCAGAGCGCTCGTTCGTTTGTGATAGAGTCGGCTCGAGGCTTCGACCGGCGCAGTCGTCATCCTGGCGGCCACCGAGGCTCTCGGCCCTCAGGATGCCCGCGGTCATGCGGTGCTGGTTGGGAGGAGAACCATGGCTCTGACGCGTGTCTTGATCGCCGACGACAGCCCGGTGTTCCGTGCGTTCGTGACCTCGGTACTGCGCGACCACGGGCTGGAGGCGGTGGAGGCCTCCACGGGGCGGCAGGCGCTGGAGCTCATGCTCGGCCAGCGCCCGCAGCTTGCGATTCTCGACGGGCTCATGCCCCTGCTGTCTGGCTTCGAGGTCGTCCAGAAGATGCGGGAGAGCGCTCCCGACTACAAGCCAGTCGTGTTCATCGTGACCGCCGTCTACAAAGGACGTCGCTGGGAGTCCGAGGCGAGGCAGAAGTACCAGGTGAACGAGTACCTGCAGAAGCCGTTCGAACCCCATGACCTGGTGGCCGCGATCCGCCGTCACTTCCCCGAGGTCGCCGCGGCCGACCAGACGAAGTGACCGCTCATTCGACCGTACAGCTCTCGTGACCGTTGCGGCGAAGGGTGTGGCAGCGTCGCTCCGTTTTGCCGCTGGTGTTGGTATCGCGCAGAGGCGCAGGAACCTGGTGCCAGCCGACCTCCCGCCGGCCGAGCCGTTTATCATGAAATGAGAGAAACGTGCCCCTGAACCGGTGGTGTGGGGTCTTTGGCCCTAAACCTCCCGTTGTGTCAGGGTGGAGGGCGGCATGACTCTCAAAGTCAACGTCAAGGGGAGCATCAACATCAAGAGGAGAATCGTGGTCAACGGGAAGGAGTACTCCAGCGTCGAGGAGATGCCGGAGGACATCCGCTGCGCGTACGAGCTGGCGATTTCGGGTGCTGCCCACGAGGCCCACGGAATCCACCCCGGGGTTGCGCAGACGCGCGTCATCTTCAACGGGCAGGAGTATGAGAGCGTCGAGGAGATGCCGGAGGACATCCGGGGGATGTACACAGCGGCGATGTTGGCGGTTGAAGCGCAGGGGAGCATCGGCTTCGGCGGGTCAAATGTGCGCGAGGCGCCGCCGCTTGGAGAACGAACCGCGGGCGCCCTGCCAGTGTCGATGGCGCCCATCGAGGTCGGAGGGGGCTCCTCCTGGACGGTCGCGAAGGTTGTGACGGTTGCCCTCGTGCTGGTCATCGTGGTGGGGGCGTTCTACTACCTCAGCCGTCTTCTTCTGCCGCACTGACAAGTCACTCACCGTTGGGACCATTGCGTTCCTGACTGGGGGGAGCGAAACGAGATGACCAAGCCAAAACGTCAGAGCGTGTCCTCAGGCAGCCCTTACGAGCCCGTGATCGGCATCTCGCGGGCGGTAAGGATAGGTCAGGCCATCGCCGTCTCGGGCACGGCCCCGCTCGGTGCCGACGGCAAGACGGTTGGTGTCGGCGATGCCGTGGCGCAGGCCCGGCGTTGCTTCGAGATCACGAAGGAGGCCCTGGAGAAGCTCGGCGCGAGCTTGGATGACGTCATCCGGACCAGGGTTTTCCTGACCAGGATCGAGGACTGGAACGCTGTGGCCGAGGTGCACGGGGAGTGCTTCCGCGGCATCAGGCCGGCGAGCACATTCGTCCAGGTCTCACGCTTCGTGGATCCTCAGTGGCTCGTCGAGGTGGAGGTGGACGCGGTCGCTCCGGCCAAGGTCTGAACAGGCCGCGGGGACGAAAACCCCCGAAGAGAAGCGGGCGGGGCGCCGGGTCATCGTGCACCTCCACAAGTCGCTGGCGGCCGGGTAGAATCCGTTCCAAGACCAGCGCAAGGAGGCGAGAAGATGGGAGTCCTGCATCTCATCTAGCATCTCATTCTGGGTTTCGTCGTTGGCCTCATCGCGCGGGCGATCGTGCCCGGCGTGAACGCGATGGGCATGGTCATGACGACCGTGCTCGGGATCGTCGGCTCCCTGGTGGGAGGCCTGATCGGGGGCGTCCTCTCGAAACCCGAGGAAGGCGCGAAGTTCCACCCCGCCGGGCTGATCCTCTCAATCATCGGGGCCATCATCGTTCTGTTCCTTTACAACGCGCTCAGGTGAGCGCTCGGGTGCGCTGACCGTGCTGGTTCCACCACCGGAGGGGTTTTCCGGATCGTTTCGGTGGCCGTTGAGGCGCTTCATCTGAGGGGGGCGATGCGCCCCCAACCCGGGATCACTCGGCGAGGGTGATCTGCGTGAGGGCGAACGGCTCCCGGATCACGATGCCGTCGGGAGGAAGCACGCGTCGTTCCCCGGGCCGGATCGCCGATGTGAAGCGCACCCAGTTTCCGCCGGGGATGCCGAGCTGCTCGATCCACGGCACGGAACTCGGGTCCAGGACGTCCGGCGTCACCCACACGGAGCGTGCAGAGCTCCCGGCATGCAGCCAGTAGGAAAAGCCGTCCAGCGGGGGACGCCCCTGCCTGAGGGCACTGTTCACGTCCAGGGTGAGGGTGACCACGCGGTGACCCGAGAGGTAGGGGAGCGACAGCCGTAGCGTCGGTTCGACGCCGACCGAGAGAAGCAGAGCGTCCTTGGGAAGGCTCGTCGAAACGAAAGAGGCGATGACCCAGTTCCGGCTGTTCTCGGGGCGCGACTGTGGAACTGCAGAGGCGAGGCCGTTCACGACCAGCAGCAACGCAAGGGCCGAGGTGAGCCCCACCTCTCCGATGCGGCGCGGAAGCGTTGCCGCCCCGAATGCGATCAGTGCCGCGAACAGCGGCGTGGCCGCAACGGCATGCTCCGGGTTTCCTGTATCCCAGACCAGCCAGAGCGGGATGTACGCGGCCAGGGCGAGGGCGGCCGTCACTGCCAAGGGGTGGCGATCGCGGACCGTGGCTCGGACGCCGGCGATCAGCATCAACGCGAGGAGCCCGAACGCAACCGCCCCCGCGATATTTAACCAGCGCACGGTCGCCGCGGAGAACACGGGCACGGTGCCGTACCAGTCCCAGACCGTGAGCCCCAGAAAAGTGGAGAGCAGCGCCCCGGGCCTCGGGGGTCGGAGGTAGGCTGCGTTGTGCCCCGGGGACGCCACCTCCAACCACTGGCGCGGCGTGTACGCGTGGTGGGCGAGGACGAGCGTCGCGCACAGTACGACAGCTGCGAGACCGAGGCCGACCATCAGGGTCTGCACGAGCGCGAGGATCCGTCTGCGCATCCTGATCGCGGTGGGGATCACCAACAGGCCTGCGGCGATGTGGGCGAGGAGACAGGCGGCAAGCGATGCGCCGGCGGGGACCGGAGCTGGGCGATCGCGCCCGACGATTGACAACCAGAGGAGCACTGCGGCGGCAGCCAGCGCGTAGACCTCCATGCGCGTTGCGTACTGCCAGAGACCTCCGCTGACACCTGCCACCGCAGCCCCGAGGAGGGCTGGCCCCTCGCGCACGCCGGCCCGCCGCAGGACCACGACGAGCCCTCCGACGACGGCGGCGGCCGCGAGCGCAGCCAGCGCCGCGCCGGCGTCCGCGACGAACGGGTGAAGGCCGACCGATCGCGCGAGCCAGCAGAGCGCCGCGATGAGGGGGTTGAAGGCCAGGTGGTGAGGGTGGAACACCTCCCGGGATGGCCCCCCGCCCGAGAGAAAGCCGTCGACGGCCATCGCGAAGACGGTGTCGTCGCCACCGAGATCTCGCGTGCGTGTGAGCAGATAGACGACGAAGAAGACCGCGCCGACCAGGAATGCCTGCTGGGCCGCGGTCGCCGGTCGCCTGCTCGCGGTCATCGTGTTTCCACGGTAGCACGGCGCGACGCGGCGGCGTCCTCGCCGCTCCAGGGTCACGTTCGGGCACGGACCGCTGGAGCGACGTGGCGGAGGGGAGGAGATTCGAACTCCTGACGGCTTGCGCCGTGCCAGTTTTCAAGACTGGTGCCTTAGACCGCTCGGCCACCCCTCCGCGGCAGTCCCAGGATACGGTCCGGCATGCGGAAGCTCAAGCATTGAAGCGCCGGGTGTGAAACGGGGCGCGGTGCTCTAGACTGCGCCACCGTGGCGATGCTCACCGGGCTCGTGCCGATCTTTCTGCTGATCGCCCTGGGCGTCTTCGCGCGCCGGTCGGGCGTCCTCGGCGAAGGGGCCGCCACCGGCCTCAACGGGCTCGTGATGTACTTCGCGCTGCCGGCACTCTTCATCGCCAAGGTCGGGACCTCGCCCCTCGAGTCCGCCCTGTCACCACGCCTGATGCTCGTGGCAGTGGTTGTGCTCGGGGTCGCCGTGCTGCTCGCACTGGCGAGCGCCCGTGCTCTGCGACTGCCTCCCCCGCAGAGGGGCACGCTTGCGCAGGCCGCGATACGCGGCAACATCGTGTACTTCACATTCCCTCTCATTTCCACACTGTACGGCGACGATGGCCTCAGACTCGCCGCGGTGACCTCCACGGTCGTGATCCCGACGATGACGCTCCTCTCCGTGGCGGCGCTCGAGCGGTACCGGCCGGCGGGTGTTCGTGACCGCCACATCGCCATCCGTGTGCTGGCCAATCCGATCGTGCTGGGTGCGCTCCTCAGCCTCGTGCTGGCGATGGCGCACTGGCGGCCGTGGGGCTGGCTGAGTACCACGCTCAACGCGCTCGCAGATCTGGCGTTTCCTGGGGCGTTGCTGGCGTTGGGCGCCGAGCTGGAGGTCGGGCGGTGGTGGGGGTTGCGGTGGAGTCTGGCCGCCACGTCGGTCATCAAGCTCATAGTGATGCCGGCCCTGGGGTGGTGGCTGCTCGCGCTTCTCGGTGCGCCGCCGCGAGAGATCGCCATCGGCACGTTGCTGCTCGCGGCGCCGACCGCCGTGGCGAGCCATTCGGTCGCGGCCAGCCTGGGTGGCGACATCGATCTCGCCAGCTCGTGCGTGATGGTCACCACGGTGCTCTGCGTCCTGACGTACGTCGGGTGGGTCCTCCTGCTCCCCCAGTGAGCCAGCCGGTGAGGGCGGGATGCCCGCACGCCGAATCGCGGGCTAGAATGTGGAAATGCAGCCGAAAAGCGTCAAGCGGGCGGCCGAGATGTTACGCTCGGCCCAAAGGGTCGTGGCGTTCACGGGAGCCGGCGTCTCGGCTGAGAGCGGCGTACCGACGTTTCGTGGCGTCGGTGGCCTGTGGGAGGGGCACCCGGTGGAGGAGCTCGCCAGCCCACGGGGGTTCTTCGCCGACCCGGAGCGGGTCTGGCGTTTCTACGAGGAGCGGCGTCAGAACCTGGCGCTGGTGAGCCCCAATCCGGCGCACCGGGTCCTTGCGTGCTGGCAGGACCGTTTCCCTACGTACGCGGTCGTGACGCAGAACGTGGACGGCCTGCACCAGGTCGCAGGGGCGCGGGCGGTTCTGGAGTTGCACGGCTCGATCTGGCGCGTGCGCTGTCTGGGGTGCGGCCGCGAGCGGGAGGAGCGCACAGTGCCCCTGCCGCGGGTGCCGCCCGTTTGCTCCGAGTGCGGGGCGATGGAGCGTCCGGCCGTCGTGTGGTACGGTGAATTCCTTCCCGAGGCGGTGATGGCGGCGGCGTCTGCGGCGATCGAGGCATGCGAGGTGCTCGTGGTCGTGGGCACATCAGCCGTCGTGTACCCGGCGGCGGGTTTTGTGGAGGTCGCCGCAAACGCGGGGGCGAAGGTGATCGAGGTCAACCCCGAGGCGAGCCGCATGGCACACCTGGCGGACGTTGCCCTACGCGGGCCGGCCGGGAAGCTGCTGCCGCTTGTAGACGCGCAGCTCGAGGAGCGTTGAAGGTGCGCGTCTCGGAGCTCGCGCGCGCGGAGCGGCCCCGAGAGAAATTGCTCGAGAGGGGTCCCGAGGCACTTTCGGACGCCGAGCTTCTGGCGGTACTCCTGCGAACAGGGGTTTCCGGGGAGGACGTGCTCGAGCTTGCGCGGCGCTGGCTGAAAGAGGCCGGGGGTCTGGAGAGTCTGGCGCGGGCCGACGCGCGTCAGATCATGAACCGGAAGGGTGTTGGGCTCGCCAAGGGAGCGGTCGTCGCCGCGGCGCTCGAACTGGGAAGGCGCTTGGCGAAGAGGAACCTGGTCGGGCAGCAGCTTCTCGACCGCCCGGAGGTCGCCGCAGAGTACCTGACGCTGCGCTACGGCCACGCGAGGGTGGAGGTGTTCGGCGCGCTCACGCTCGACGTCAGGCACCGCCTGCTGGGTATCTACGAACTGCACCGTGGAGCGCGAGCCCACGCCGAGATAGAGCCCGCCGAGGTCTTCAACAAAGCAATCGTGGACAACGCCCATGCAGTCATCCTTTGGCACACGCACCCCTCCGGCGACCCCGCCCCCAGCGGCGATGACGAGGCGCTGACCCGCCGTCTGGCCGAAGCGGGCAGGCTGCTCGGCATCACGGTGCTCGACCACCTGATCGTGGCGGGTAGCGGCTTCGTGTCGCTTCGCCAGCGCGGGATATTTTCGAGTCCGTGAGCGTTGCAGGCGGCCCCCGTCGGGGTGACAACCCGCTGAAAACGTGTATCCTTGCCCTCAGCCGACCCGGGGAGGAACGGCCCGTACACTGTCGGGCCCTCCCTCGCGGGGCGGCCCTCAATTCAGGAGGCGAGCGAGTTGGACAACAAGCCCACCGCCCCCGGTGGCACGGCCAGCACGAAGCTTGCCGGTAAGCTCGGAGAGGGAACCCTGTCGGGGCTCCTGCAGATGCTGT
>DATKMD010000175.1:0-3657 GCA_035542075.1 Thermoanaerobaculaceae bacterium | reverse complement strand
GGCGCTCGCCGCGCTCGGTCTGCTCGCGGGCACGTTCCACATGGTCAACCACTCGCTGTACAAGTCGTGCCTGTTCCTCGGGGCCGGCGCGGTCTCCTACCGCACCGGGACTCGGAGTCTCTCGGCACTCGGCGGTTTGCGAGCGCTCATGCCCGCGACGGCCGTCTTCGCGCTCACGGCCGCCCTCGCAATCGCGGGCGTCCCGCCCCTCAATGGTTTCGCGAGCAAATGGCTGATGTACGCGACCGGCATCTTGGGCGGCCAGGCCTTCCCCCTCTTCGCGCTGCTCGGCATCGTCGCGATGTTCATCTCGCTGGTCACCCTCGCGTCGTTCCTCAAGTACCTGGGGAGCACCTTCCTGGGGCCGCCCTCGCCGCTAAAGGGAGTTCGCGAGGTGCCCGCGAGCATGCTCGTCCCGCAGGCGTTCCTGGCGCTGACGTGCGTCGCCTTCGGCCTGGCCCCGGCGTGGCCGCTCGCCTACGTGCACCGCGCCGTAGCCGGGCTGCCCTCGGCTGGATCGCTCCCTGCGCTGGCGACTCTGCTCGGCGGCGGCCCCGGGTTGCGGGTCGTCTCGGGCGCGGTCGGAGTCGCGTTCTGGGCGCCGCTGCCGGTCGCGGCGTGCCTGCTCCTGCTGGGCGCAGCCTCGTACTTCCTCATCCAGCGCGCAGGGGGAGCGCCGGTCCGCGACGTCCCGGTCTGGATGTGCGGCGAGGAGGTGGGGGCGGAGATCTCACGCTATCCTGCCAGCAGTTTCTACCTCCCCTTCAAGCGAGCGTTCCAGGGGATCTACCCAAGCGTGCAGGTGCGGGCGCCGGCGTTCCCCGGCTGGCTGCGCCGCGCCTTCGACCTCGACTCGTGGTTCTACCTGCCGGTCGCGCGAGCGGTCGAGGACGGGGCCAGGGGTGTGAGCAGGACGCACGTCGGGATTCCCCAGGTCTACCTGCTGTGGATCGTTGTGGGAGCCATCGCGGTCATCGGGATCGTGCTGGCCGCCGTGAGCTGAGGAGCCGGACGTGACCATCGCGCACGCCGCAGATAGAACCGTGGACTTCGTGAGGGAGAGGGTCGGCGCGGGACTCATCGCCGCGACGCGGCCACACCCCGATACCGTGCGCCTGCGGGTCGACAAGCGGGCGGTGCGCGCCGCAGCCGACGCGCTCTCCGGCGAGCTCGGCGCCCGGTTCATGATCACCGCAGGCATCGACCGGAGGGAGCTCGACGACGGCTTCGGAATCGTCCACATCTTCTCCCTCGACCGCGAGCACCTGTTCGTGCTGCTCGACTGCGCGGTCGCGTCCGGTGACGAGCACATCGACTCGATCACCCCCGTCGTGCCGGCCGCGAACTGGGCCGAGCGGGAGTTCCGGGACTCGGTGGGCGTGCACCCGGACGGGCACCCCGACCCGCGCCGGCTTCTGCTCGCCGACGACTGGCCCGACGGCGTGTGGCCATTGCGGCGGGATGTCCCCTACAACCTGCAGCCGCCCGCGGCCGAGGGCATGCGGCCGCCGCTGCGCGAGCCCCCCGCCGGCGCGAGTGTCGTGACACTCGGACCTTTCTTCCCGGTGCTGGAGGAGCCGTCCCAGTGGCGCCTGTTCGTCGAGGGGGAGACGATCGTCGGCTGCGACTACCGCGGCTTCTACAACCATCGCGGCATCGAGAAGCTCGCCGAAGCGGTGCTCACCTACAACGAGATCCCGTACCTCGCGGAGAGGATCTGCGGGATCTGCGGTTTCATCCACTCCTCCTGCTACTGCCAGGCGGTCGAGAAGGCGGCGGGCATCGAGGTACCCCGCCGGGCCCGCTTCATCCGCACGGTCATGTTGGAGCTGGAGAGGATCCACTCCCACCTTCTGTGGCTCGGGATCGCCGGCCACATCGTCGGGTTCGACACGGTGCTGATGCAGACGTGGCGCATCCGCGAGCCAGTCATGTGGCTCTCCGAAGAGATCAGCGGGAACCGCAAGACGTACGGGATGAACACCATCGGCGGCCTGCGCCGTGACCTCTCGCCCGAAATCGCGAGGAAGGCGCTCGACGTGCTCGTGGACGTGGAGCGGGAGTCGCTCGCGGTGCGTGACGCCATCGTCGGTGACGGCACGCTGATGGCGAGGACGAAGGACGTCGGCGTGTTGACCAACGAGACGGCGAAGAGCGTGTGCGTGGTCGGGCCTCCGGCCCGAGGTTCGGGCGTCCCCATCGACGCCCGGGTGGACCACCCGTACGCCGCTTACGATGAGATCCCGGTCAGGATTGCGGTCCACCAGGAGGGGGACACCTGGGCCCGCGTGCTGGTGCGTGTCGAGGAGCTCCTGGAGTCGATCCGCCTGGTTCGGGAAGCCCTCGCCGCGATGCCCGACGGGCCGGTCCTTGCCCCGGTGACGGACGAGATTCCGCCCGGTCGAGTGGGGGTCTCGGTGGTGGAGGCGCCCCGCGGCGAGGCCGTGCACATGGTGGAGACGGGTGGCGACAACCGCCCGTACCGGTGGCGCGTGCGCGCACCGACCTACCCGAACCTGCAGGCGATGCCGGCGATGGTGGCCAACAACACCATCGCCGACGTGCCTATCGCACTCGGCAGCCTGGACCCCTGCTTTTCGTGCACGGAGCGCGTGGAGACCGTGGACGTGTCAACCAAACGCATCACCGTGTACTCGCGGGAGGATCTCCTTCGGATCTCGCGGGCCGGGAGGGCGAGGCCATGAGGGCGGGGCTCCTCTCGACCGCAGGGTTCGCGATCGTCAACCTCCTGCTGGCACTGCTGCTGGCGCCGCTCTACGAGGGGCTGTTGCGCAAACTGAAGGCCGCGATCCACTCGCGGATCGGGCCACCGGTCACGCAGCCGTACCTCGACCTCTTCAAGCTGCTGGGCAAGGAAGACCTGAGAACCTCGGGCGGGATTCTGTACGAGGCGGCCCCGGCACTCAGCCTGGCGTCGGTGCTGCTGCTGGCGCTGCTCGTGCCGATGGGTGCGCGGGCACCCCTGGGGTTTGCGGGCGACATCGTGGTGCTGCTCTACGTGGCCGCCATCTCGGCCGTCCTCCTCATGCTGACCGCCTTCGGGAGCGGAAGTCCGTACGCCTCCGTAGGGAGCTCGCGGGAGATGATGATGCTGCTCTCCGTGGAGCCAGTCATGGTGGTTGCGCTGGTGGTCGGCGCCCTCAAGGCGGGAACGCTCGCGACCGGCGACATCATCGTGTGGCAGCTCCAGCACGGCCCCACCATCAGCATGGCGATCGCCGGCATCGCGTTCTTCCTGGCGTTACAGGCGCAGGCCGGCAAGCTGCCGTTCGACATCCCGGAGGCGGAGCAGGAGATCATGGGCGGCCCGCTGATCGAGCAGAGCGGTCCCCGACTGGCGCTGTTCCGGTGGGCGGCCTGGTCGAAGCAGTTCGTGTTCGCGGTGCTGCTGGTGGAGGTCTTCCTCCCCTGGCCCGCGACGGGCGCCTTCACGCTGGACCTGATCCTCACGCTCCTCAAAGCGTTCGTGGTGCTCGTGATCGTCGCTCTCGTGGACGTGGTCAACCCCAGGCTGCGGATCGATCAGGCCATGGGCTACTACCTGCGGGTCGCGTTCTCCTCGATCGCGGCGCTGGCGTTCGCCGTGATCGGGATGTAGGAGGCAACGGTGCTGCTGGCGAAGCTGCGCGAGGCGTG
>DATKMD010000174.1:0-34884 GCA_035542075.1 Thermoanaerobaculaceae bacterium | reverse complement strand
CAGAGTGCGAGAAGAAACCGATGCGGCCGAGCGGCGGCAACTCCGGCGCCAGGCTCGCGTTGAGGCTGATCTCCGGATCCGTGTTGAGCAGGCCGAGGCAGTTCGGTCCAACGAGCCGGGCACCGTGGGATCGGACCACCTCCACCAGTCGGTCCTGGAGCGCGGCCCCGTCGGGACCGGCTTCGGCGAAACCGGACGTCACCACGATCAGGCCCCGAGCCCCTGCGCGGACGGCTTCCTCCGCCACCTGGATTACGCCCTCGGCCGGGATAGCCACGACGACGAGGTCGGGCGGCTCCGGCAACTGGGCCACGTCCGGGTACGCGCGAACGCCGTGCACGGAAGTGGCCTGCTTGTTGACCGGGTAGACCGAGCCTTTGAACTTGTTCTCGAGGATGTGCCGGAAGATCATGCTTCCGACGCTGGTCTGGTCGCGCGAGGCGCCGACCACCGCCACGGCCCTCGGCTTCAACAGGCGCACGACGGAGTTGGCGGTCGCGATGCGCTCGCGCAATTCCGCCCGATCGCGGACGACCGCCGCCCCGGCAACTGGAAACTGCACGTGGTAACTGCCGCCATCCATCACCTGCTCGCACTCGAAGCCCGAGTCGCGGAAGACGCTGATCATGGGCTGGTTCTCGAAGAGCACGTCGGCCTCGAAGGCGACGAAGCCCGCCCCCGCAGCGATCCCCGCAAGGCGTTCGAGCAGGAGCGTGCTGATGCCCCTACCCTGGAACTCGTCGTCCACCAGGAAGCCGACCTCGGCAGTGTTGCGCACACCGAGGCCGACGTAGTTGCCGAACCCCACGACCTTGACGTCGGGCTCCTCGCCTATCACGGCGAGAAGACAGGCGCGTTCGCGCGGCCCTTCGCCGCAGAGGCCGTCCACGAACTTCGGCGGGGCCTGTGCCATCGTGCCCATGAAGCGCATACGGAGGCTCTGCTTCGAGACCCTGGAAAGGAGGGCCCTGATCGCCGGAAGGTCGGCGGGCGTCGCCATCCGCAGGAGCACGCTCTGCCCGTCGCGCAGAAGCACGTACTCCCGGAACTCACCGGCGTCCGTGATGATCCTGAACATCCTGCGGGTTCCTCCGGTCCTGGCAGCACCAGCATAGACCCACTTCGACCCCACCAAACGCGGGACGAGGCTCGCTGGCGCGGGGCTGCCGAGTCCGAGGGCCGCCCCCCGTTGCCTCGAGGGGCGGCCGGTCGTTTCTGTCTCGGAGGACCGCGGTTCAACGACCGCGGCCCAAAGCTCCTACGTCTCGTGCTGCGAGGCCTCGACGACCGCGCGCGTTGCGATCTCCTTCACGACTCCTGCGTCCGCGAGGGTCGTAGTGTCGCCCAGCGGGCGGTTCTCGGCCACATCCCGCAGGAGCCTGCGCATGATCTTGCCCGAGCGCGTCTTGGGCAGGTCCGGCGTGAACACGATGTTGGCAGGTTTGGCGATCGGTCCGATCTTCTTACCCACGTGCTCGCGCAACTCCTTGAGCATCTCGGGCGTCGCCTCGATGCCCCCCTTAAGCGTCACGAAGGCTACGATCGCCTGCCCCGTGAGGGCGTCGTTTCGGCCGCAGACAGCTGCCTCGGCGACGCTGGGGTGATCCACGAGGGCGCTTTCGACCTCGATGGTCGAGATCCTGTGACCTGAGACGTTCATCACGTCATCCACCCGCCCGAGCAGCCAGAAGTCTCCCTGCTCGTCCTTCCTCGCGCCGTCCCCGGCGAAATACATGCCGGGGAAGCGACTCCAGTAGGTCTGGACGTAGCGCTCGGGAGCCTTGTAGATGCCGCGCAGCATCGCTGGCCACGGCGACTTCAGCACGAGGTAACCGCCGCCGCCGGGCGGAACCTCCTGACCCCGGTCGTTCACGACGGCCGCCTCCAACCCGGGGAACGGCTTCGTCGCGGACCCGGGCTTGAGCGTGGTGATCCCTGGCAGCGGCGTGATGAGGATCATGCCCGTTTCCGTCTGCCACCACGTGTCCACGATCGGGCAGCGGCGGCCACCGATGTGCTCGTGGTACCACTCCCACGCCTCGGGATTGATCGGTTCGCCGACGGAGCCGAGGAGGCGCAGTGAGGAGAGGTCGTGCTTGGCCGCGTGCTGCGGACCCCACTTCATGTGTGCGCGGATGGCGGTGGGCGCCGTGTAGAGGATGTTGACCTTGTAGCGCTCGATGATCTCCCACCAGCGCTCGGCGTTCGGGAAGTTCGGCGTGCCCTCGTAGATGATCCCGGTTGTGCAGTTGGCGAGCGGTCCGACAACGATGTAGCTGTGACCTGTCACCCAGCCGATGTCGGCTGCGCACCAGTACACGTCGTCGGGCTTGATGTCGAAGATGTAGTGGTGGGTCGCCGCGGTGCCGACAAGGTAGCCGCCTGTCGTGTGGATGATGCCCTTGGGCTTCGCGGTCGTGCCGCTCGTGTAGAGGAGGTAGAACATGTGCTCGCTGTCCAGCGGCTCGCATGGGCAGCTCTTCGGGTCGTCGCTCTGGCCGGCGACCACGTCGTGCCACCAGAGGTCGCGCTCCGCTGCCATCGGCGTCTGTCCGTCGGTGCGCCTGTAGACGACGACATTTTGCACGGTCGGTACCTGCTTGAGCGCCTCATCCACGCTCGCCTTCAGTGCGAGGCGCTTGCCGGCGCGCCATCCCTCGTTCTGGGTGAACACGTACTCGACTTCCATGTCGTTGAAGCGGTCCGCCAGCGAGTCCGGCGAGAACCCTGCGAACACGACCGTGAACGGGGCACCGATCC
Organism: Thermoanaerobaculaceae bacterium; assembly: GCA_035542075.1. GTDB lineage: Bacteria > Acidobacteriota > Thermoanaerobaculia > Thermoanaerobaculales > Thermoanaerobaculaceae > RBG-13-68-16. The sequence goes on along the minus strand of DATKMD010000174.1, from coordinate 32,124 downwards.
GCGCGAGAGCCAGCATGAGGACGGGCAGCTCGGGCACCATGCCGATGTAGATGCCGCAGTGTGTGCCCTTCTTCACGCCGAGCTTCTTCAGGCCGTTTGCCAGCCTGACGACGTCCTTCTGCAGGTCGGCATAGGTGATGACCTTGCGCTCCCCGACAGGCTCACCTTCCCAGTAGTAGGCAACCCTGCCACCCCTGCCGGCCTCCACGTGGCGGTCCACGCAGTTGTGGCAGATGTTGACCTCGCCGCCGGTGAACCACTTCGAGTACGGCAGGTTCCACTCGAGCACCTTGGTGTAGGGCTTGAACCAGGAGATCCTGGTCTTCGCCTCATGGTCCCAGAACTCCTCGAGAGGCCGGTTGTAGATTTCGGGTTTCGCGTTGGCCTTGGCAGCGAATTCCTTGGGCGGTGCGTAGAGGCGCGCCGCGCCCTGCAGGGTTTCGATCGCTGAAGACGCCGGTTTGTCTTTCGCCATCAGGTGATCCTCCTTCCTCTTCGCTCCCAGTCGTTCTTGCGGTCTCCCCGAGCCAGGGCTAGTACGTGAACACCTGCCACTGGATCACGTACTGCATGCGGTTCGGCGCGTTGTCCTGCTTGAGCTCGGCGACCCAGAACTTGAGGTTGTTCCTGTGCCCGTTGGGCCAGTAGGCGATGCCGCCGCCTCCGACACCGCGGGGTGGCTCACCAGCGCCGACTCGATCTCCGCCGTCCCGAGCCTGTACCCCGAGACCTTGATGACGTCGTCCACCCGCCCGATGATCCAGAAGTACCCGTCCTCGTCGACCTTGGCCGAGTCGCCGGTGAGGTACTTCCCGGGATAGGTGGACCAGTACTGGCTCACGTAGCGTTCCGGATCCTTGTAGATGCCGCGGAGCATCGCCGGCCACGGCGTCGTGAGGACCAGCTTTCCTTCCTCGCCGGGTCCGACCGGCCTGCCTTCCTCGTCGAGGATCTCTGCCTCGATGCCCGGGAACGGTTTGGTCGCCGAGCCCGGTTTGAGCGGGAACGACGGCACCGGCGTGATCATGAACATGCCGGTCTCGGTCTGCCACCAAGTATCGATGATCGGGCACTTCTCCTTCCCGATGACCCTGTGGTACCAGCGCCACGCTTCCGGGTTGATGGGCTCACCCACGGTCCCCAGAAGCCGAAGCGTCGAGAGGTCGTGGCGGTTCGCCCACGATTCGCCGAAACGCATGAGCCCGCGGATCGCCGTCGGTGCCGTATAGAGGATCGAGATCCCGTAGTTCTCGACGATGCGCCACCAGCGGTCGGGATACGGGTACGTCGGCGCGCCCTCGTACATCATCGAGGTAGCTCGGAGGATCAGAGGCCCGTAGACGATGTAGCTGTGCCCGGTGATCCACCCCGGGTCCGCAGCGCACCAGTAGCGGTCCTCGGGCTTCACGTCGAAGGCGTACTTCAGGGTGGTGGCGACCCCGACCTGGTAGCCCCCGTGGGTGTGAACGATCGCCTTGGGCCTGCCGGTCGTGCCCGAGTTGTACAGCAAGAAGAGCGGGTCCTCGGCGTCCATGACCTCGGTGGGGCACCTGCCGTTGGTGCCAGCGCGCGACATCGGGAGGGCCATCAACTCGTCGTAGTAGTAGTCGCGGCCCACCTCCATGTTGACCTTCTCCTTCGTGCGCCGCACGACGATGACGTGCTCGACGGTGCCGGCGCGCTGCAGCGCCTCGTCGGCGATGGCTTTCAGGTTGATGGCCTTGCCGCGCATGTAGCCGCCGTCGGCGGTCACGAGAACGCGGGACTCGGAGTCCTCGATGCGACCGTGAAGCGCCTCGACCGAGAACCCGCCGTACACGACCGAGTGGACCGCCCCAATCTTGGCGCAGGCGAGCATGGAGATGGGAAGTTCGGGAATGCGCGGTAGGTAAATCGTCACCCGATCGCCCTTGTTCACGCCCATGCTCTTGAGGACGTTGGCGAACCGGCACACCTCCCGGGCCAGCGCGAAGTACGAGAACGTGCGCAGATCACCGTTCTCACCCACCCAGATCCACGCCAGCTTGTTGCGGGTCGGCGTGGTCAGGTGCCGGTCCAGCGCGTTGTGTACGATGTTGGTCCTGGCCCCTACGAACCACCTGAAGAACGGCCTGTCGGAGTCATCCAGCACCTTCGTCCACTTCCTGAACCACTTCAGCTCCTTAGCGCGCTCCTCCCAGAAGGCAACGGGGTCCTCCGCCGCCTTGACCCGCAGGGCCTCGTAGCCCTTGACGTGAGAGCGCCGCACCGTCAGTTTGTCCGGGTACCAGAGATCGTTCGGCTTGGGTTCCTCGGCCATGGTCTCTCCCCCTGTCCTGTACCTGCAAACCCCCGAAAGGCCGTCCTCTTCCGGCCCATCGGGGCTTTGGCGACAGCGCGGTCCTGAAAGTCGTGCCAGTTTACAGCGTGCCCGGCCCGGGCGCCGGAAGCCCCGGCGCGTGCCGCCCCTGTGCGCTTCCCTGTGGCGCCACGCCAAGCGCGGCGTCCAGGAGCTCCGAAAGCGCCCGGCACGCCTCCGGGCTCTCCAGGATGCCGCCGGAGTTGTGGTCGCCGACGAGGGACGCGAACCGCTTCGGTTCGGGTGCGGCGCGGAAGAGCGCCTCGCCCATCTCGAACGGCACGATCGTGTCGCGCGGGCCGTGCAGGAACAGCCTGGGACAGGCGAGCGCTTCGATGCTCGGAGGCGTTCCATAGCCAAACCTCACGAAATCCGCTGGTACCAGCCGGTACAAAACCACGCGGGGAGTCGTGGGAGTCGAAGCCAAAAACGAGTAGAGGCCGTAAGCGACCGGCGAGATCATCGTTGTCCCCTTCTTCCCTTGGTGGGACAGGGGCGACCGCCGCATGCCAACGTCCATCATGATGCTGGGGGTGAACCTGTAGGTGAGGATTGCGTCCTGCACGAAGACGGTTGTTTCGCACTTCGTGCCATCTGTCGCGGCCTTGCTACCGTTGGGCGTGTCCATGTGGATGAAATACGTCACGTTGTCGCCGAGGTTGCCTCCGAACAATACGCGGCAGAGACAGAGGTTTTCCGTCGTGTGTTCTGCGGTGTTGGTGTCGATCCACTCACCCTGCGGTTGCAGCGCCAGCCCGAACTTCAGCGATGAATTACCGTCTTCCGCCGCGAGCTGGAACGCTCTTTTTTGTTAGTGTACCAACCCAGTCACTACAAGAAGCAAAAAGCAGACAAGCGGCCGAATCGTCTTCATGTCACTCTCCTCAATTCTCCGCGCCCGCAACTACCGGCTTTAGGCGGCTCATGAGCAACGCGACCACCACTAACGCGATACCGGCGATCACAAACGCCGGCATCCAGGCCCCGACGCCCCGGCCCATCCCCATGTCCTTGAAGTGGCCGGCCATCATCGGGCCGATGATGCCACCCACCCCGTAGGACGAGAACACCCACCCGTAGTTGCGCCCCACCGTCGCGGCCCCGAAGAGGTCGGCAGTCAGGGCGGGAAAGAGCGCGAAGTTCCCGCCGAAGTTAAAACCAAGGAGGGCCGCGCCGACGTACAACGGCCATTCTGACGACGACAGGGCGAAGTAGAACGCGAACATCATGATGCCCTGGAACAGACACATGAGGACCACCGACCGCTTGCGGCCCAACTTGTCGGAAAGGCTGCCCCACGCGAGGCGGCCTAGCCCATTGAAGATGGCGTAAAAGACCCCCATGGCCGTGCCGGCGACCGCCGATGCCTTGGCGGCCTCCATGCCGGCTGCCGTGAGGGAGTCGATGCTGAACAGCTTGATGATGCCGATGACCATGAGCCCGGCCATCGCACCGATAGCGAACGTCAGCCAGGTCATGTAGAACTGTGGTGTCCTCAGCATCTTGCCGGGCAGCATGCCGGTCGGGATCCCCGGCCCGGTGACACCCTTTGCGGCCATCTCGTACTCCTTGGGCTTGACCATCCAGATTGAGCCGATCACGACGGCAATCAGGAAGGCGACGCCGAAGATCCTGTACGTGCCCAGCACGCCGTGCGTCTGAATGAGGTGACCCCAGTCGCCCGCGAGCTTCACCCAAATCAGCGCGCCGAACCCGAAGCCGGCGACGGTGATGCCGGTGATCATGCCTTTCCTGTCCGGGAACCACTGGATGCCCACCGCGATCGGGCAGACGTACGCCAGACCGATCCCTGCCCCGCCGATGCTCCCGATGGTGAAGAGCTGCCCCCACAACGTCTGGCCGACGAACGAAGCGCTGATGTACCCGACGCCGAGCAGGACGCCCCCGAGAGCAGCCACCAAGCGCGGGCCCACCTTCGCCTGCCACCTGCCCGCCAGCACCATGACAACGGCGAACGTGGCCAACTCGACCGAGAAGATCGCCTGGCTCTGAGTGCAGGTGAAACCAAATACCCCCCCTTCCGCCAACGGCGTCGTCAGGGCCTGGGTGAACGCCGACCAGGCGTATATGGCACCCAGACAGAGTTGGATGAGAAGCGCTCCGAACACGACAAGCCACCGCTGCATTTGTTCCCCCTCCTCGGTCTCCCCTTTCCGGGGCTCACCGGTTGACCACGACGTCCCGTCGTGAAACTTGAGACTCCCCTCTGTCACAGACACCTCGCAGAAGGAGTTCCGCCAGCTTTGCCGCTCTGCGTCGCATGCAGTCAGGGCCGGTTTCATCGCCCGCCACGGCGTCAGATCTCCCGGCCGTTGGCCACAACATGGGCGATCGCGGCTGCGACACCCGCGGTCGAGGCGCTGGGGTCCGGCGTGCGCCCCTCGAGCTCCGCGATCACCGTCTCGATGGCCACCTCGATTGCCCGGGCCGCGACGACCCGGGCCCGAACGAATGAGCGACTGCTCAGCGCGGTATCTCGGCTTCTTCCCGGTCCCTGCCCGGAGGTGTTGGCATTAGAAAGCTCGTCCCTTTCCACCTCGCCGAGCCTCGGGCGCCGTTGTCGGTCGTTCGCCGGACTGGGGAGGAGATTGGTCCCGGGGAAGCCGGGGCCGTCCCTCCTGGATGTTCTCCGTGCGCCTGTCAAGGTAGGTTCCTTCCCCTTACCAGGTCCTGATCGCCTTCCAGATGAGGCCGGAGCCAGAGACTGCGATGAGGATGAGGCACCAGCGGCGGAAATTCAGGTCGGAAAGGCGACGGTACAGCAGCACACCCGAAATGGTGCCTGGGATTACGCACGGCAGGAGGATTCCGAGCAGTTGCCAGTAACGCACCGAGAAAACCTCGGGATAGAGCGTGAAATTCATGATGAGAGAGATAATCTGGGTGGCAATGATGAAAGGCTGGACGATGGCGCGGGTGGTGACCTTCGACATGCCCCGCAGGCCTGTCCACACGACCACGGGCCCTCCGGGGAAGGCGGTGAAACCACCGACGGTTCCGCCAAGAGCCCCAACGCCGGCGGACCACGGCCACCGCTCACAGTCGTGAACCTTGAGGCTGGCCGGCTTCAAGAGCGAGTAGAGCGAATAGACCACGAGGAACATGCCGAAGACCAGGGCGAGCACGGCGGGGCGAAGGTTGTTGAGCACCCAAATGCCAATTGGGATGCCGGCCAACCCGCCGAGGATGTAGGGCCCGGGCCCCTCCGGCCACCAATCTGAGAGCCTCCTCGGCATCTCTTTTCGCAGCTTGCCCACCGATGTGAACTGATTACATACGGATAGGAACATGAGCAACGGAACCGCAAGCGTTGGCCGCAGAATCAGTGCGGAAGCGGCTCCAACGGCGGAAAAGCCAAAGCCGGTGAGCCCACTGACAAGGCCGGATCCAAAAAGAATCCCCATAAGAGCAAGAACTTCCCACGTGGGCAGACCAGCCATTATCGTTTCCCCCGTTCTGGGTGTTCCTGGGCTGAGGGAGGACAGCTCCTATTGAGCCCGGCCCCTCGCTTTCGTCGTCTTGCGAAGGGTGACATCCCCTTGCGGGCGCCCTGACGATCTCGATCTATCCGATGGTTCGGTTCTTGGGGCCCGGTGCAGCTTCCTGCGGACTTGATGCTGGCGTTTCGGCGCCGCGGCCCTGATGCGCCAACCCGCACATGCTCACAGTGGACCCTGACCCCGTCCGGGTTCGCACCGCAGGCTTCTCGCGGAGGCTGCATCGGACCTCCGACTGCTACAGCGGCCGAACTTCGACCCTGCGCCACTTGATTGCACCGCCTTGCACGTTTCCAGGGCCTTGGCCGAATTGCAGGGCAAACGGACCGGACGCGAACTTGCCGTTGACCAAATGGACTGTGACCTCGCCGTTGAGCTTCACGGTCACCTCGTTGTTCTTGGCATGAATCTCAAGCGTGTTCCATTTGCCGCCGGCCTCATACCGCCTCGGCGCCGGAAGCTTGGCGAAGTTGACAATTGCCCCGGTGGCGTACTCCGGGCCGGGCCGCTGGTCGAAGATTTGCACTTCGTATGCGTTGTCGGCCCGGAGGTTCCTAGGGTCGGTTGCACGAATAAAGATCCCGCTATTGGTCGTGTGATCGGCCCAGAACTCGGCGTAAAGCTCGAAATCCCTGTAGGACCCTTTGGACACAAGATGCCCGCCCCTGCCCCTGTCGGCGACGATCGCTCCACCTTCCGAGCGCCAGTTCGCGTCTCCGATCTGGTCGAAGTTGCCCAGCCCGTTCCCACCATCGATCAACGTGACCCAGCCCACACTCGGTCGGCGATGCGAGCACCCCGCGACCGCGGTAACCAGCAACAAGCCGGTGAAACGCCTCATGACTACCCCGCAACCGAGGTTGTGCCGACCGCGAATAGTCGGGCTCGACGTGTTGAGCAGGTGGCCGTTCCTGGCCCGCAGGAAGTGCCCAAGGGCGGCGTGCGTCATCCGCACCGCCCTCTCGAAGTTGACGCGAACGTTGTGGCACAGCCGTCCCGTATCGACGCAGAGCACGGGCCCGACGCCCACGATCCCGGCAGCGGTCAGATCGGCCGTCACCGGGCGGCCAAAACGGGAAGACACCCCGGTGACGATCGCGTCCTGCGCTTCGAGGCTCACCGCCCACCTGCCAGCGGTCCGGCGGTTACACCCCGAGCCACAGCGTTGGTGATCGCCGCGCCCACTTCGGCGGTGGTTGCCACACCGCCGAGGTCGCGCGTCTTGACCCCTGCAGCCGTGACGGCAGCGATCGCGCCCTCGACCGCATCGGCCGCGGCCGGCTCGCCCAGTTGCCGCAGCATGAGCGCCGCCGAGGCGATTTGGCCGACCGGGTTGGCGATCCCCTGGCCGGCAATGTCCGGTGCCGAGCCGTGAACGGGCTCGAACATCGATGGGGACCGGCGCTCCGGGTCGAGGTTTGCCGAGGCGGCAATCCCCAGGCTGCCGGCCAGGGCCGGCGCCAGGTCCGAGAGGATATCACCGAACAGGTTGGAGGCGACGATCACGTCGAACCGCTCCGGTGCCAGCACCAGCTTCGCGCACAACGCATCGACGTGCTCCTGGTCCGCGCGCACGTCCGGGTACTCGCCGGCGACCTGCCGAAATACCTCGTCCCAGAACGGCATCGTGAAGCTGATGCCGTTGGACTTGGTCGCCGACGTGACGTAGTGGGCGGGGCGCGACCTGGCGAACTCAAACGCGAAACGGATCAGACGCTCGACGCCGAACCGCGTGAACATGGCCAGCTGGGTGACCGCCTCCCTCGGCGTGCCCTCGAAGATCCTGCCGCCGACGCTAGAGTACTCGCCTTCGGTGTTCTCCCTGACCACGACGAGGTCGATGTCGCCGGCGGCGCGGTCGCGCAGGGGGCTTCTGACGCCCTCAAGCAACCTGACGGGGCGTAGGTTGACGTACTGATCGAACCCCCGGCGAATCGGAATCAGTAGGCCCCACAGCGAGACGTGGTCGGCAACCGAAGGCGCGCCGACCGCGCCGAGCAGAATGGCGTCATAACTACGCAATGTATCGAGCCCATCCGCCGGCATCATCTCACCGCGCTCGAGGTAGTACTCGCACCCCCATGGGAACTCCGACCAGACGCAGGAGAATGCGAAGCGGCGACCGGCCGCCTCAACGACTCGCTGCGCCTCGGGCATCACCTCTCTACCGATCCCGTCGCCCGGTATCACCGCGACTCGGTATGGCATGCCAGGGCTCCCTTCTCTCGCCGGCGTTCGCGCACGGATGCTCACGGTTGTGCCCACGCTGGCATGCAGTCGGGGTCGACCCGGGAGCTGAGCGGCCGGAACAGCACACTTGGGATGAGAGCCTGGATCAGCCGGATCCCCTCCCGGGTGCCGGGACACGTGATCATCACGTTTGGGCTTTGGGCAGCGAGCTCTGGGGCCTGGCTGAACATCAGCTCCTCGTTGAAGGTGAACCGCGGGTCCACTTGCGCCGACAAATCGCCGAGCCGGTGGTTTGACGTCTCCCAGATCAGCATTACCGCTGCCGAGCCGAGGCGGACCACCTTCAGGTAGGCCCGCCAGAACAGCACCTTCGCATCCGCGTACGGAAGGTCCCGGGAGAGCTCGTGAATGAACGGCGCGAAGATGTCAGACTTCGCTTCGATCGCCGGGAGCGACATCGGTGGGTTAGTCGTGACGCCGCAAACGAGGCTTGAGGCGGGGTCATCCTCGTTGAACAGCCGTGGAAGTGGCTCCTCAAGGTCAGCGCGACTAGCCGGCTGTGCTTCCTCCAGCATCCTGAACTTGGAGTTGCCGAAGACAAGTGGTGACGAGTCCCACCAAATCTCGGTCTCAGGGTTGAGGGCGGCGGGGTGATCGACGACGGATGGCTTGTTCATCGCACCCCTCCCTACCACAGCCCGAGGAACTTCCAGTAGGGAAAGCCGAGACCGAGCCAGACGACCACGTTGACGAGCGCTACGACGAATCCGAGCCGCCACCAGGCCGCCATGTCGACGTACCCCGAGCCGAAGTAGATTGGTGCCGGGCCACTGGCGTAGTGGGTCAGCGACCCGTTGAGGTTCGAGAAGAATGCGAACACGAGGGCCGCTAGCAGCGGTGGCGCGCCGGCGGCGATAGCGGTCGCCAGGAAGATCGGGTAGAGGGCGGTCACATGTGCGGCCATGCTAGCGAACGCGTAGTGGGCGAACAGGTAGATGAGCGCGAGCGCGACCAGCGCGGCGAGCCACGGCCAACCCTTGAGGCCGGCGGCGAGGCGGCCGGCCGCCCACGACATCACCCCCAGCTTGTTAAGCTGGCCGGCCATCGTCAGCAGGCCACCGAACCAGAGAAGCGCATCCCACGCCCGCGTCTCGCCGAGGACATCGCCCCACGCGAGTACACCGGTCGCCAGCAGGGCGGCGACGCCGACGAGCGCCACCAGCGTGGCGTCGAGGCGATGTAGGTGGCTGGTGGCCCACAGGCTGAGCGAGCCGGCGAACACCGCGGCGAGCACGATTTGCTTCGGGCCGAGCGGTCCGAGCGCGGCCAGTTCGGCTCGCGCGGTCGCCGGTGCGGCCGGTGTTCTCGTCACTTCCGGTCGCGCCATGGCGAACAGGAGTGCCGGGACCAGGGCAAGCGACACGAGGCCCGGAACCAGGCCGGCCAGCGCCCAGGTGCCCCAGGGGATCGTGACGCCGGCCTGGCCGGCCAGCTCGACGGCGAGCGGGCTCGCGGCCATCGCGGTCATGAACATCGCCGAAGTCACCATGTTGCAGTGGTACCCCGACAGCAGCAGGAACGCGCCGGCGCGCCGCGCGGTGGGACCGGGCTCGGAGCCGAGTGCGGAGCCCAGGCTGCGGACGATCGGGTAGAGGATTCCGCCGGCTCGCGCGGTGTTCGACGGTGTCGCCGGTGCGATGACCAGGTCGGCGAAGGCGACGGCGTAGGCGAGCCCCAGCGTGCTTCGGCCGAGTACGCCGATCAGCCCGAAGGCGATGCGCCGCCCCAGCCCGGTGACTACGAACGCGCGGGCGATCAGGAACGCCGAGACGATCAGCCATACGGTTCCGTTGGCGAAGCCGGAGAGCGCGGTTCCGACCGAGACTGTGCGCGCCGCGGCGGCGACCGTAAGGCTAACCAACACCATCGCACCCATCGGCAGCGGCTGTACGATGAGGCCGACGATCGTCGCGACGAAGATCGCCAACAGCCGCCAGCTGGACGCCTCGACACCGGCCGGCGCCGGCACCGCCCACACCCCCAGCGCCGTCACCACAACGAGGGCGGCCCGTACTCCCCGTGTCAAAGAGTGTTTCCCCCCATCGGCGCCAGTTCGATCGGTGAGGCCCGTAGGCAGTCGAGGCGGCGTCGATCACACCTCATTGCAGGGCCTCGCACCGACGGATCGACGTCGTCGCGCACCAGTCCCTGAGTGTATCGAAGGTCGGCTTGTGCCACCGACCTCGTTTGCAATGCTCCGGCGGTTCCGAAAGGTCTGGTAGAGCCCGTTTAACCGACGCGACAGCAGGGAGTTGTTGAGTGTGCACGGGGGAATGGGATGTGCTCCCACACCTCGAGCGAGGAAGCGGAGCCGTTCCCGGGAACGCCCCGGTGGAGTGGGTCGAACACGAGGCGCCAATGCCCCCAGAGACCGAAGCTCTCCTGCCTGTCGACCTTAAGGCCAGCTGTGCGGCACCAGCGGTCAGCACCATGCTGGGGATAGAGACGGCCGTCAGATGCCCTCCCTCGGTCGTCAGCGGCACCCCGATCCGCTGCGCGGCACGTGTCCCCCGGGGGCGCCGGCGACCTGGCGCAGGAGGGCGGTCGTCGCGACGCGTGGCGAGGTTGCGATGACTGCCTGACCACAGCCTCCTGCACGGCGGCGACGGGGTTGGATCGATCATCGCGCTCACGCTTTACCACCCGTGGGTCGCGAAGCCCGATCCGTCGCCGCGTAGATCTCGCCTGCGGCCGGCAGCGCCTCACCCAGCGGGAGCCGGGCGCCGAGGTTGGCGAGGATGCTCTCGAGGGCGGCGAGGAAAAGCATCACGTTACCGCGTTTGCTCGACTCGCCCATAAGCCCGACGCGCCACGCCTTGCCTTTGAACGGGCCGAGCCCGGCGCCGATCTCGATGCCGTACTCATCCAGCAACCGGCGTCGCACCTCGGCGTCGTCGATCCCCTCAGGCACCCGCACTGCGTTGAGGGTGGTGAGGCTACGGCGGGGGATATAGGCCAGCCCCATAGCCTCCAGCCCCGCCCGCAGCGCCCGATGGTTCAGCTCGTGGCGGGCCACGCGCTCCCTGAGCCCCTCCTCCAGCACGATTCGGAGGGCCTCGTACAGCGCCCAAGTCATGTTGATCGGAGCGGTGTGGTGGTAGACCCGCTCCTCCCCCCAGTAGCGCCTGATCATCGTGGTGTCGAGGTACCAGCTTTGGACCTTTGTGGTGCGCGCTGCGGTCGCGGCGACCGCAGCGTCCGAGAAGGTCACCGGCGCCAGCCCCGGCGGGCATGACAGGCACTTCTGGCTGCCGCTGTAGCAGGCATCGATGCGCCATTCGTCCACCGCCACTTCCATTCCCCCCAGCGAGGTCACGACGTCCACGAGGAGAAGTGCGCCGGTCTCGTGGACAAGCCTGGAGATCTCCTCCAGCGGCTGGTGCGCGCCGGTGGAGGTCTCCGCGTGGACGACCCCAACCACTTTGGTGGCGGGGAAGCTATGGAGGGCGTCTGCCACCTGCTCTGGATCGATGACCTCGCCCCACGCCGCCTCGACAGGGTGGACGTTGGCGCCGCAGCGCTGGGCGACGTCCACCATGCGGGAGCCGAAGACCCCGTTGACGCCCACGATCATTTCGTCTCCCGGTTGGAGGAGGTTGGCTACGCAGGTCTCCATCCCCGCCGAGCCGGTCCCCGGCATCGCCAGGGTGAGGGCGTTGCGGGTGCGGAACACCTGCTTGAGCATCTCGTGGCAGCGATCCATCACCGCAAGGTACGCCGGGTCGAGATGGCCGATCGTGGGTATCGCCATCGCCTGGAGCACCCGGGGGTGGACGTCGCTCGGCCCGGGCCCGAGGAGGATCCTGCGCGGTGGGGCCAGCGCGGGGATGGCCGGTGGGTTGACCGAGATGTGCTTTGTCATCGCAGGCCTCGCGAGAGATCGCCGACGCCCGATAGGCCCTCCCGGGTGACGGCGGCCGTCGGCCCTGGGTCCGCGGCGTACCCGGCGATGTTGAGATGCGCAGCCATCCCGTCACCGTCCCATGGCCTTGCGCACCGCCTCGGCATCGACCTCGACGCCCAGCCCGGGTCTGGTCGGCACCGTGAGGTAGCCGTCCCGGAACTCGACGTTGGTTTTCATCACCGCGAGCAGCTCGGTAAACTCGTCGATGTCCGGGAACTCCATGAACGGGCCCATGTTCGGGATCGACGCCACGAACTGAAGCGAGGCGGCGGTGGCGAGCGTCGGCCGGGTGTTGTGTGGAATGATCGGTTTCTGGTACGTCTGCGCAAGGGCGGCGATCTTCTTCATCTCGGTGATGCCGCCAACCTTCACCACGTCCGGGTTGATTACGTCCACGTTGCCGGAGACGATCAAATCGCGGAGCTGCCAGCGCGTGTACTCCTTCTCACCGGCGATGATCGGTACCTCAAGGGCGGCCACGACCTGGGCCATCTCCGCGTCGGTCTGGTCGCTGACCGGGTCCTCGAAGTAGCGGATGTTGAACTCCTCGTACAGCCGGCGGCCGACCTGGATCGCCCGCGCTGCGGTGTAGCCGTTGTTGGCGTCGACCAGCAGGTCGATGTGCTCGCCGATGGCTTGCCTCACCGCGCGCACGTAGTCAAAGGCAATCTCGGGCTCGGGGTTGAGGTTGAGCTCGCGGATCTGCAGTCGCACCTTGACCGCGGTGAACCCCTTCTCGACGAACCTGGCTGCCTTGCGCGCCGCTTGCTCCGGCGGCATCTTCTTTGTGTTCCCGATGCCGAAGCTGCCGTAGACCCTGACGCGGTCGCGGTAGGCGCCGCCAATCAGCTTGTGGACGGGGAGCCCCAGCAGTCTGCCCTTGAGGTCCCAGAGCGCACAGTCGACCCCGGCGATCGCGTTGGTCAGCACGCCGCCCGGACCTAGGTCGTGGTTCCGGTAGAACATCAGGTCCCACAGCCGTTCGCCGTCGAAGGGGTCCTGGCCGACCACTCGCTCTTTCAACTCACTCTGAACGAACCTCTCCATGAAGGCATGGTCGTCGCCGCATTCCCCCCAGCCGGCGACTCCGGCGTCGGAAACGACCTCGACGAAGAGTGCGTCGTGCATCCTCCATGTGCGGACATCGGTCACCCTCACAGGCGCCCGTCCCGGCCCGACCGCCGCCGGGGCGGGCGATGGGGGGCTGGCGCCGACGTCCGCCCCGGTTAGCGCCGCGCGAGATGCCTCGGCCAGTCCGGCCGCGCCTCCGGCCAGCGCGAGCCACTTGAGGAAAACACGCCGATCCTGCCGTCCCTCATGCCTGCTCGTCATCGTTCTCACCCTCACCTTCCATAGTTGCGGCCCGTGCCCCGCCAGGGCCGGTCTGAGGTCCCTGGCGGGGAAGGCGGTTCGTTTGCAGACGGACAGTGTTCCAACGGGCTGCGGCGGTCACTCGGCGGCGCTCCGCCACTGGGCGACCAACTGCATCTTGCCCCGCTCACACAATACCCCAGGACTGCGTTCAGTACAGACTGTACCGGACGCCCAGCGTCCCCCACCGCGAGTAGTGCTCGAACCATTGCGGCCGGAACTCGCCACCGTAGTAATTTCGGAACGGCTCGTCGTTGAGGTTCAGAACCTCCAGGTACAGGGAAAAGTGCTTGCTGAGCCTTTGGGTGATGTCCAGGTCCCACTGCGCGTGGTTGTCGACGTAGATGTCATTCTCGTCGCTGTCCTCGATTGTCAGGAGGTAGCTGGACGCGTACCTGAAAGCAACGCGCCCGGAGAAGCCGCCCTTCTCGTAAGAGAGCGCGAAGTTACCGCTATGCTCCGACTGCAGGTAGAATGGAACCTTACGCCCATCTCCCAGGGTCAAATCGCCGTGGGCGTAGGTGTAGTTGAAGACGACGCCCAGGCCGTCCCACGGCGGCGGTAACGAGCGGAACTGTTTCGAGTACGCGACCTCGGCACCAACGATGGAGCTCGACTCGCCGTTTTCAGGCTGTGTGACAAGGAACCTCTCGCCGTCGATTTCCTCGTTGAACCCCCTTGTTACGATTGGGTTCTTGATGTCCTTGTAAAAGACGCCTGCTGTGAACGCCCCGACGCCGGAAAAATAGTGCTCGAACATTAGGTCGAGGTTGGTCGCAGTGGTGACACGGAGGTCGGGGTTGCCCCGCTGGATCTCCTCGTTCTCGAGGTCTGCTCGGACGTAGGGGATCAGGTCGATGAAGTCGGGACGCGCCAGAGCAGCGGTGACGGAGAAGCGCAGGTTTGTGCGATCGTTAAATGAGTAGCGCAGGTGCGCCCCGGGCAGGAAGTTTCCGTATGAGCTTTTGCCCTTGATCGGCCGGGTCTCCTGGTAATCCCCGTCTGTGTTGTAGATGACCTCATTACCGGTGTAGTTGCTCGAGGTGCGTTCGTAGCGCGCGCCGGCCAGCAGGCTCAGTCTTGGCGTGAAGTTGAGCTCCGCCTGGACGTAGCCAGCCGTCACGTCCTCATGGGCCGTGTAGTCGTTGGTATCGAGGTCGTGGTCTATGGTACCCTCAAGATGATATTGGTCGATCAGCGAGAGCCCCAACCTGGACGGAGGGAATTGCCCGAGGACGCCGTATTTGTCGTCGTAGATGTGGTAAGTGGTCGGTTCCATTACCTCGGCGAGCGTTGGCCCGTTGCCCGCGTAGTCGGTCTCATCCTCGTTGCTCGTCTTATCCTTGGCGCGATATTTGACGCCGAACTTCAGCGTACCGTACGTACCGCCCGAGATCGGCGCGGTCAGGTCAACGTGACCGACCACGTCCTCGTCGTCTGCTCTGAGGCTGTGGACCTGGACCTCGTTGAGAGCGGCCTTGCCGGGGTTCTCGTTCGTGGGAAATACATAGACGTCGTACCCACTTACGATCGGTGTCGTGAAGCCAACCTTTTTCTGCCGGAAGATCGTCTGGACCGTATTCGGTTCGTCTTGACGGCCGAGGCCCCAGCTTGCGCCGTAGTCCAGGCCCCACAGGGGGCCCAGCATGACCGTCCCGCCGAGCGACGCGCCGCTCGTCGCCACCTCACGGTAGCGATCTCGGATGTCCCAATCGATGCGACCACCGTTGGCCCCGTCGATGCCGAGGTCGATGTCGCGGAGCCGCTTGCGGCGCCGGATCTTGGTCTGGTCTCGCTCGTTCGTGGTACCGCGCACAAAGAAGCTCGCGCTCTCGCTCATCCGATCCAAAGCAAGGTTGATCGTGTAGCGGTCCGAAACGCCACCTTCGCCACGCAGGGTGTGCTCGTTCAGGGTTGGACCATCCCACGTGATGTCACCGCGCGTCTCGTTGCCGCGGTCATGCTGCTCGTAGCTTCCCGACGCGACGAAGCCGTACTTCCCCTCCCCGAAACGCCGGCCGAAAGTGAACCCCGCGCGCGTGTTGTAGTCTGGCCTCAGAGCAACATACTCCTCGCCCAGGCTGACTGAGAGCACCGGATCCTCGGGGGCCTGTTTGGTCACCAGGTTCACGACACCGCCGATTGCGTCGCCATCCTGATCCGGCCTGATCGCCTTGGAGACCTCGATCGACTGGATGATTGCGCTTGACATGTTCACGAAGTCGATGTTTCGGTTGAACTGGTCGGTCGAGGGGATCCGCTCACCGTTGATCGTCACTGAGTTCAGCTGGGGTGGCAGTCCGCGCACCACGATGTTCTCGCCCTCACCGTCGTCGAGGGTCAGCGAGATCCCGGGCACGCGGCTGGCCGCTTCAGCCACGTTGGGGTCGGGTAACTCAGTAACCTGGTCGGCGGAGACGACATTGATGATGTTGGGCGCGTTCTTCTGCACAGTGAGCGCCCGTGCCTCACCCTTCAGCAACGGCGCCGTGACCTCGACTGCCTCGGCAAAAAAGACGGCCAATCTGGTGTCATAGGTTACGGTGCTGCCACCCGCCACCGTCACCTTGCCGGTCTTGGTCGTGAAACCCTGTGCCGTGACCACTACGGTCTGCTCGCCCGCCGCGACCCCGGTGAGGCGGTAGCGGCCAGTCCGGTCAGTCGTTGTGCTGATGGTGGTCCCCACAAGTCTGACCTCGACCCCGGACAATGGCTCGCCGGTGTCCTCGAAAAGCACTCGGCCCGTTATCACGCCCGTGCCTGGCGGGCCTTGGGCAGGCGCCGGCGTGCCGGTCAGGAGGATGGCCGCCACAACCGCAACCACTGCGAAAGGCTTCAACGCACTCTCTCTCATAATTCCTCCCTACTCTCCCGCGCCGGGGGCCGGCATGGCCCCTGCGTTGCGCTCCACGAAGACACTGAGATGTGGGCGCCAACCCGCTCGCGCTCTTTCTTGGAACGCCGCGTTTTCGAATGTGATCAGACATTCTGTCGGCGCCGAAAAAGATGGTCATACCAAGTAACCTACCAGCAACCTAGCAGATGGTTCACTCGCATGTCAAGTCCCCACTCGGCACTGAAAGCCTCGGAGTTAAGGCCCGTCTTTATTTACACTTGAACGAGCTCACTGTTCGTCGCTTGGAGGAGTGTTTACAGAGTACCTTGCGTTCACATGGCGGATTGTGGTAAGTTGAGTGTGATGATGAGGTTTGGTATGACCAAGTGTGACTCCCAGAAAGGCATGGGCTACGCAGGAGGGGCAGGCAATGGTTAGTGCCGGCAACACCCGCCTTAGCGACCAGGTTGTTGAGCATTTTCGCCGACTGATCGAGGATGGGCGTCTGCGTGCGGGTGAGCGACTCCCAACCGAGCGGGAGCTCGCCACGCTGTTGGGCGTTAGCCGTCAGTCCGTTCGGGCGGGCTTGCAGGCTCTTGGGGCATTAGGCCTGATCGAGGCACGACGGGGCGCGGGCACGTTCCTCACCAACGGTCCGCCCGTCTTGGAAAGCGAGGGCCTTCGGCTGCAGGCCGTGCTGCACGGTGTTGCACGGGCCGAGATGTTCGAGGCCAGACGGCTACTTGAGGTCGGAGTCGCTCGGCTGGCGGCCGAGCGCGCGAGTCCGGAACAGGTCGTCGCGATCTGCCACGAGGTGATGGAGATGTTTGCGTCGGCATCGGAGCCGCAGCGGTTCCTCGTCCACGACGTCCGTTTTCACCGCGCGGTGGCGCGGGCATCGGGTAATCCGGTATTGGCGGCACTGGTGGACATGGTGTCGGCGCTCTTCTACGAGAAGCGCAAGGCAACCGTGGAACACCACCCTAACCTGGGCGTAACAGCAGACTTCCACCGTCGGATCTACGAGGCGGTCCGTGACCACAATGCCGATCGGGCCGCAGAGGAGATGGACAAGCACCTCGCGGAGGGGTTGCAACTGCAGGAATTGATGGATAGACACCTCGCGGAGGGGCCGTCAGAGTTGCAGGACGAGCAGCCCCCGGCACCTCCCGCCGGGAGCGACGGGCGGCGGTTACCCGGCCGGCACCAGCCTCGGAAGCAGGCCTGACGTCGGAACCCCGCGGATGCGTGCTTGAGCTTGCCCGGCGCTGCTGGCGCTGGTTCGTGGTCGCTGCTGTCGGCCGTCGTGCAACTGGGTGCTTGTGCGCACACGCACAGAGCACAGGAGCGACGATGGGGAATCACAGGAGGCGAACGGCAGGGGTCAAGGAGCCTCTTGGCGCGGAGCGCTATTGCGCGGTGGCCGGTGGCTGGCCCAGCACCTCGCGCAGGAGAGCGGCCAAAGCCCGGCACGCCTCGGGGCTTTCCAGGATGCCGCCCGAGTTGTGGTCACCGACAAGCGTCGCGAACCGCTTCGGCTCGGGCGCGGCGCGAAAGAGCTCCTCCCCCATCCCGAACGGGACGATGGTGTCGGCCGGCCCGTGCAGGAACAGCTTGGGGCACGTGAGCCCCCTCACGCGCGAAAGCGAGTCGTACCTCACGCGGACCAGTGCCGGCGGGACGAATGGATAGTGATGGCGCGCCATCGCGCGGGCGCTCGTGAAGGTGGACTCCGCCACCAGTGCAGCCGGCAGCCACCTTGTGGCGGCTTCGATGGCGACCGCGCCGCCCAGCGACTCGCCGTAGAAGACGGTCCGGTCGAGGGGGATCCCTCTTGCATCCCTGAGGTGGGCGACCGCGGCGTCCATGTCGCGGGCCGTGCCCTGCTCGCTCGGTCGCCCCTGGCTCGCCCCGTAGCCGCGATATTCGAGCGCCAGCACCGAGAGGCCGAGGTCGTGGAACAGCCGCAGCTTCCCGACGCGATCCCCCATGTTGCCCGCGTTGCCGTGGCAGAAGATCAGGGCGCCGCGACCGTTCGGCCGCGGAATCCACCACGCCGCGACCGTCACGCCGTCGGACGTTTCCAGGCGCACATCCTCAAAGATCATTCCCAGGTCGGCGGGCGTGAACCGCAGGTGCCGGTCCGGGAAGAAGACCAGGGACTCCTGACGAAAGTAGGCAAGCGCCAGGAGGGCGACCACGGCGGCCGCCACGACCGCTGCCAATACCAGCGCGCCCGTCAGCACCTTCCCCACCGCCACGACCGTTCGGCCCCGGCGCCGCTTCAAGAGTAGATCAGCGCGGCAACCGCCTCGAGGCCCTCGCGGTCCACGTCGTCGAAGTGATCGCGGCGCTCGGAGTCCACGTCGAGGACACCGACGGCGGCCCCCGAGCGGTCGCGCAGCGGAACCACGATCTCGGAGCGCGAGCGCGAGTCGCACGCGATGTGCCCCGGGAAAGCGTGCACATCCGCGACGATCACCGGTTCCCCGCGGTCGAGCCCCGCCCAGCACACGCCCTGGTGCGCCGGCAGGACCAGGCAGGCAAGCGAGCCCTGGTACGGCCCCACGGTCAGCTCGTCATCCTTCAGGAGGTACCAGCCCGTCCAGAAGAAGCCGGCCATCTTGGCGTGCAGAAGCGCCGCGGCCGTGGCCATCCGAGCCATCGGGTCGCGGGTCGACACGAAGAGTTCCCGAAGTTGCTCCACCAACCGCCCGTAGCGCTCACGCTTTCCCTGTACGTCCACCACGCCCTCCGTGTGGCGCATCCTAGCCTCGCCGCCTGCTTGCCGAAAGCGCAAGCGCGGCCGCGGTGCCAACCTGCACAACGGCAATCCCCAACCCCACTGCGGCCATTCCCGCCCAGGGCAACACCAGCAGACCCACCGCCAGCGCCGCGACCCCGGCACCCACCTCGTCGCCGGAGAATCCTCTGCCTGCCCCGCGCCGAGTCTCGGCGCCACCGGCGAGCGACGCGACCGCCGGGAACGCGGCACCGGTCAGGCAGCCGGCCAGAATGAGGAGCGGCACGATCACGGTCCGCGGCCACGCAAGCGGGGCTCCCGCCGCGATCAGCAGCGAGACGCCGGAGCCCGCGACGAGCAGCGCCGCGAGTGGTTTCGCGCCCGTGGACCCGCGCCGCCGGGCAACCACCGAGCCGCATACCAGCCCGGCCATGAACGCCGCGGAGAGCGCCCCGACCTCCGCGTACACCGAGCCCATGGTCGCCTGCCACCCCGCAAGGAGCAGCAGCCACCAGGCCATCGAGGCGAACCCGACGACCGCCGCGGCCTCGACACCGAGTCTGGCGCCGCTCGCGCCGCGCGCCAGCAGCACGGCCAGGACGACGACGAGGCACAGGAGAAGCGGCACGGTGGAGCCGGCCTCCAGTGCCCGTGCGGCCACGAGCAGCGGCGGGCTCCCCCTCGCCTCGTGCAGCGCCGCCGCCAGGAGCACCGCCCGCGGGCGATGTGCCCGGTTGACCGGAGCTCGGTGATCCTCCAGGAAACCGGCAAGGCCGGCTGCGCGCCCGGGGTCCGCCAACAGAGGGATCATCTCGGGGCCGAACTCCGGATCGACCGCCCCCCTGCTGAGCCAGCGCTTGACGAGCACCGCGGGATCTGCGGAGAGCCGCGCGCCTGCCCCACCGGCGGCCAGCAGGATCTCCTCGCCCGGCACGGCGATCACCAGGGGGAAAACCTCCCGCAGCGTTGCGGCGGTGACCGCCAGCAGCCGCCCGCCAACACCACCGAGGTACGTATCCCCGACCCCCACGCGCACCACGAGGACGCCCCCGCTCGGGAGGGCCGCGGCGCAGGCGCGGAAGAACTCAACGGTGCGGGTGCGGTCGTGACGCAACGTGGTCGGGTCACCGTCCAGGAGCACGATCTCGTCCCAGGTGCCGCCACGCAGCACTGCCCGCAGCGGGTCGTCGATCACCAACGTCACCCGTGGGTCCGCGAACGCCCTCGCCACGGGGGGCCCGAGCCAGCCGGGAAGAAGTCGCACGAGCGTGCCATCCTCCTCGACCACGGCGAGCCGCTGAATGGGCTGGCGCAGCATGGCGGGGATGGTGCCGTCTGCGGTCCCGCCTACAAGGAGGACGCTCGCGGGGTTCGGATGCAGCAGGAGCGCGAGGTGGGCCCTGGGCGCCGCGCGGTAGGGATCGGGAAACGTGGCCAGCAGCCGCCCGTCGGCGAAGAGTGAGGCCGGCGTCCCGGTTGAAAGCTCGAGGCGCTGCTGGCGTGTCTCCCGCCACGCGGCCAGTTCACCGGCCCTGCCCGACCAGCGCCACCCGGCCCGTTCAAGGGCGCTGTCGCCGGACGCCCCCACCGCGATGCCGACGACCAGCGGCAGCACCGCGAGCCAGGGGCGAGCGCCGGTTGCCAGCCAGGCGGCAAAGGAGACGCCGGCGGCGATGGCGAGCGCAGTGACCGGCCCATGCTGCGCGAGCACGAACGTGAAGAGGAGGCCGCCCGCCATTGCCCCGCCGCTCTCGAACGCGTAGGCGGCCGCCGCACCGCCCGGAGCGCTCAGCGTGGCCGCCGCTACCGGGAAGCTCCATCCGCCCACCGCGGCCGGCGCGATCACCGCGGCGGCCCAGAGCCAGAGTCCGTGCCAGGTGGTGGCCGCCTCGCCCGTCACCGCGCCGGTGAGTGCCGGCGCCGCACGCATCAGGAGCACCCCGGCTGCGGTGAGCACGGGGACAAGACCCGGTGCGAGGCCCGCGAAGCCATGGCCGCCGCGGCGCGTCCCCGCCCACGCTCCGATTCCCATGCCCCACAGCCAGAGGGCCAGCACCGCACCCCAGGCCAACTCGGAGCCGCCGAGCGCCACCATCCCCTCACGTAGCAACACGGCCTGGGCGACGGAGGTCGCGAGGCCCAGCGCCAGCAGGGAGGCTGCGGCGGTGCTCGGCGGCAAAGGGGTGCGCACGGGGCCATTATGATGCCCCGGGGTTCCCGCTGCGACTTGACAAGACGGGCGGCGTGTACGATATGGAGTTGAAGAGTCAACGGCATGGGGGCGAGATCGCTCCGAAGGTCCCGGACTTGCGCGGAACACCAGGCGTCTTTCTGCCGAGGTGACCCGTGATCGGGGAGACCATTTCCCACTACACGATCCTCGAGCGCCTGGGGGGCGGCGGGATGGGGGTGGTCTACAAGGCCGAGGACCTGCGGCTCAAGCGCTTCGTCGCCCTCAAGGTCCTACCTCCGGAGTTGACCCGCGACGCGGTGGCCAAGCAGCGCTTTGAACAGGAGGCGCGGACCGCGAGTGCCCTCGACCACCCCAACGTATGCACGATCCACGAGATCGACGAGACCCCGGACGGCCAGGTCTTCATCTGCATGGCGTTCTACGGCGGCGAGAGCCTCAGGGGCAGGCTGGCGCGCGGCCCCCTCAGCATCGAGGACACCCTCAGCATCGTCATCCAGGTTGCCGAGGGCATGAAGCAGGCCCACGAGCACGGGATCGTTCACCGCGACATGAAACCCGCCAACGTGATGCTGACCGGGGACGGCGTCGCAAAGATCGTGGACTTCGGCATCGCCACGCTCCTCGGCAGGCCGCGCGGTGCCGATGCGGGGGAGATCGCGGGCACGGTCTCGTACATGTCCCCCGAGCAGACGCGCGGGGAGGCGCTTGATCAGCGCACCGACATCTGGTCGCTCGGGGTCACGATGTACGAGATGCTGACCGGCCGCCTGCCCTTCGTCGCCGAAACCGAACAGCCGGTTCTGGAGGCGATTGCCCATCAGGACCCCCCGCCGCTCGAGAGCCTGCGCACCGGCGTGCCGGCGCCACTCGCCGAAATCGTGGCGAAGTGTCTGAAGAAGCGCCCCGACGAGCGCTACCAGCGCGCCAGCGACCTGATTGCCGACCTGAAGGGCGTTCGGCGCGCTCTGACCTCGGCGACGGTCTCCACCCTGCCAGCAGTGCCCCAGATATCGTCAGTGCGCCGGCGGCTGCGCCCGGCGATCACGCTACCGGTCGGCGCCGCGATGATCGCGCTGCTGCTGCTCGCAGTGGTACCCGCGGCTCGCAACGCGGTCAGGGCGGCGCTGAATATCCCGGTGGTCCCCGAGCAGCAGCACATGGCAGTGCTCCCTTTCACCAACGTCGGTAACGATCCCGCCAACCGCGCCTTCTGCGATGGCCTCACCGAGATCCTCGCCAGCACCCTCACCGAGTTCGAGCGGTTTCAGGGTGCGCTCTGGGTTGTCCCGACGACCGAGGTCCGGGCGCGCGAGGTCAGGAGCGCGAGCGAGGCCCGGAGAGTGTTCAACGTCAATCTCGCAGTGACCGGCGGAGTCCAACGCGAGGGCGACCGACTGCGCCTGGCGGTCAACCTTGTCGACACGCAGAACCTGCGGCAACTCAGGTCCAAGGTCATCGAGGGCTCGCAGTCAGACCTCGGTGCGCTCGAGGACCGGGTGGTTGCCGCGATGGCGGAGATGCTCGAATTGCAGCTGAAGCCGAACGAAAGGGCGGAGCTCACCGCCGGCGGCACCCGGGTGTCTGCAGCCTACGATCTGTACGTGAGGGCCCGTGGCGAACTCGGAAGCTACCAGGGGGATCGCGACCCGAGCAAAGCCGCCGACCTGTTCAGGCAGGCGATCGCTCTCGACCCTGGGTTCGCTCTTGCCCATGCGGGCCTCGCCAACGCGTACCTGGAGCTCTTCTGGTGGAAGAAGGATCCACACCTGGTTGACCAGGCCGTGGAAAGCGCGCGACGCGCGGCCGAGCTGAATGACCGCCTCGCAGAGGTCCATGTCACACTGGCCGAGATCTACAGGACAACCGGCAAGTACGAGGATTCGGTTCGCGAATTCCAGCGCGCCCTCGAGATCGATCCCAGGAACAGCAGCGCCTTCAGCGGCCTGGCGAAGTCTTTCGCCGCGCTCGGCAAGCTCGAGGATGCGGAGGAGACCTACAAACGGGCCATCGCGCTCAAGCCGGACGACTGGCTGACCTACAGCAGCCTGGGCATCTTCTACATGACCCACGGCCGCTACGCAGACGCGGAGGCACAGTACAAGAAGGTTATTGCGCTCACGCCCGAAAACTTCTGGGGCTACAACAATCTCGCCGTCCTCTACTACACGCTCGGGCGATACGCAGAGGCGCGGGCGATGTTCGAGCGGGCGCTCGCGATCCGGCCCTCGCCCATGTTGAATTCGAACCTGGGGACACTGGCCTTCATTCAAAGGGACTGGCGCAGCGCCGTTGACTACTTCGAGAAGGCCTGCAAGGGGGACGAGAAGGACTATGTCCCGCGCGCCAACCTCGGTATTGCCTACCACTGGCTCGGGGGACACGAGCCAGAGTCGAGGGAGGCCCTCACAACGGCCATCGCGCTCGCCGAACAGCAGCTCTCCGTCAACCCCCGGAACACCGCCGTGATGGCCGACCTGGCCAGCTACCACGCATTGCTCGGCGACAAGGACAAAGCGCTGGGCTACATTCGAGAGGTCGAGGCCGACGCCCGAAGGAGCCCGGACCTCGCGATTGGGGTCGCAGATGTCTACACCGACCTCGGCCAGCCGGATACGGCGATCACGTGGATCGAAACGGCTCTGGATCTGGGCTTCCCGACGGCGCAACTCTCCAACATGCCCGCCCTGGACGGCCTGCTGAAGGACCCGCGAGTGCAGAAACTCCTACAGTCACACCGTGCAACGAGTCAGCAACCGGGAAAGTGACCGACAGCCCAATCGAAAGGGGGTAGAGCGCATGTCAAATCTCACCGTCGCGATCTTCTGGGACGACGATGACAGGGGAAAGACGAAGCCCTGGGTGCATCCGGGCCGCCTCGTCATCGACCCGCGGGAGGCTCCGACCTCAGTGGAGTTCCACTCGTTCATTGATCAAGACGTGGAGCTTCACCTGCCGTCCCCGGCGTTCGACCCGCAACCCACTTCGCTTCCGGCCGGGGCATCGGTCTCGGTACGGATCCTCAATCCACGGGCTCGCGGCTGTTTCCCGTACAGGGTCCGCCTCATGCGTGACGGCAGGGATGCGCAGGGCGGTTCGATGCCGAAGATGATTGTTCTTGGGTAATTTTCTGGCCAGTCACCGGAGAGAGGAGAGGAGCGATGAGAAAGCAACCGAGGCGTGCGGCCAAGAAACGGACAGATGAACCCAAGAAGCACGTAATTGTGACCGTCTCCCGTGTTCCCGGGGAACCCGGGGAATGCCGGATCGAGCCTCAGGTCGCCCGTGTGCTCTACGGAGGCACCGTGAAGTTCGCGGCGGTGGCCGGGGGTCTCGTCGTCTTCCTCCCCACCCCCGGCAAGCCGTACGTTCCCTTCCGGTCCCTTAAGAAACGCCCGTTCTTTGCGGTGGGGGCCGAGGGCAAGAAGCTCATGGTCCTGAAGTCGAGGGCCCGGAAGCCGCGCGAGCGCGTGTATGTCTACGCTGTTTACTCCAAGAAGCTGAAGACGTTCGCGCACGCCTCACTGCCGAAGATGATCATCGGGCCAAATAGCGCCTGAGGCCACTGCGCTCCACTCGGCCACGA
Source organism: Thermoanaerobaculaceae bacterium (assembly GCA_035542075.1). Classification (GTDB taxonomy): domain Bacteria; phylum Acidobacteriota; class Thermoanaerobaculia; order Thermoanaerobaculales; family Thermoanaerobaculaceae; genus RBG-13-68-16. Next base: position 7,387 of record DATKMD010000174.1, on the reverse strand, counting down.
CCCGCGAGGACCTGGCGGCGGACTGCGGGCGCGCCGGGCCGCGTCTCCGGGAACCGATCTAAGTTAGAATGAGTCGCGGCGCGAAGTGGTTCCAGCAGAGGGGGCACGATGGCCGAAACCCAGCACGACGTCGTGATCATCGGCTCCGGACCCGGCGGCTACGTGGCCGGGATCCGGGCGGGACAGCTCGGCCTCGACGTCCTCGTGGTCGAGAAGGACCCCTTTCTGGGCGGAACCTGCCTCCACCGCGGGTGCATCCCGACCAAGGCGCTCCTGCACACTGCGGACCTGCTCCAGCAGGCACGCGACGGCGCGAGGTTCGGGGTCGTGTGCGGGGACGTGACGCTCGATCTCAAGGCCGCGCACCAGCACAAGACCAAGGCGGTGACGAAGAGCTCCAAGGGTGTCGAGTACCTCTTCCGGAAGTACAAGGTCGCCTGGGTACAGGGCACCGGCAGGCTCGCCGGCAACCACGCGGTCGAGATCACGAGGCCGGATGGCTCGGTGGAAAAGCGGCAGGCAAAGAACATCATCCTGGCAACCGGCTCCCGCTGCGGCGACCTGCCGTTCATTACCGCCGACGGCGACCGCATCATCAACTCGGACCAAATCCTCGACCTCGAGGAGGTCCCGCCGCGCCTGCTCGTCCTGGGCGCCGGGGCAGTCGGCATGGAGTTCGCCTCGATCTTCTCGCGCTTCGGCTCCCAGGTCACGGTGGTCGAGCTGCTGGACCGCGTCCTGCCGCTCGAGGACCCCGACGTCTCCGCGGAAGTGAACAAGGCGTTCCGTCGCCAGGGGATCACCGTCCACACCGCAACCCGCGTGGAGGAAGCCAAGGTGGAGGGCGGTAGCGTTCGCTGTCGGGCCGTGAGCGCCAAGGGCGAGACGCTGCAGCTCGAGGCCGAGCGCCTGCTCCTGGCGGTGGGTCGCGTCGCGAACTTCAAGGGGATAGGTCTGGAGAGCACGAAGGTCCAGATCGAGCGCGGACGCGTCGTGGTCGACGAGTTCTGCCGCACCCACGAGGAGGGCGTGTACGCGATCGGCGACCTCCTGCCCACGCAGTGGCTCGCCCACGTCGCTTTCATGCAGGGCATCCTCGCGGTGGAGCACATCGCAGGGGCCGGCCCTCGGCCAATCGACTACGACCAGGTGCCCTCCTGCACGTACTGCTGGCCCGAGGTGGCGTCCATCGGCCTCTCGGAGCCGAAGGCGCGCGAGAAGGGGTACGACGTCCGCACTGGCGTGTTCCCGTTCTCCGCGAACAGCAAGGCCTCGATTCTGGGTGAGTCGATCGGCTTCGTGAAGATCGTGGGTGAGGCGAAGTACGACGAGATTCTCGGTATACACATCGTAGGCCCGCACGCCACCGAGCTGATCGCGGAGGGTGAAGCCGCGCTGCGCGGAGAGCTGACCGCTGAGGAGTTGATCCACACCATCCACGCCCACCCCACCCTCCACGAGGCGATCCACGAAGCTGCAGAGGGAGTGCACGGGCCGATGATTCATATCTGACCTTCGGCCGCGTATGCGGAGCCGGCGATCATCCCGAGCGGAGCGAGGGTGCTGGCACGGGAAGTCGGGTGGGAATGAGTTGAGCCGGGGCAACATTGAAGCCGGCGGGGATTGAGAAGAGGGGGCGCGAATGCCGGTCAACGTCCTGATGCCGCAGATGGGCGAGTCGATCACCGAGGGAACGATCGTCCGCTGGTTCAAGAAAGAGGGGGAGGAGGTCGCCAAGGACGAGCCCCTGCTCGAGATCTCCACCGACAAGGTGGACGCCGAGGTCCCTGCCCCGGCCAGCGGCAAGCTGGCGAAGATCGTCCATGGGCCAGGGGCCACCGTGCCGGTCGAGACCGTCATCGGCGTGATCGGTCAATCGGGCGAGGCGGCGGATGTGGCGCCTGCGTCGAAGGCTGAAGCGGCCCCGCCCCCGTCCACCACGCCGACGCCGTTCGTCACGCCCCCACCTGCGCCGCCGGCACGCCAGCCGGCTGCACCGGTCGCCGCAGCGGTGAAGGTAGCCGCCCCCGCCGAGGAGGAGTCCGAGCTCGTGCGCCGGCGCTCCTCGCCGCTTGTACGTCGCATCGCAGCCGAGCACGGTGTGGATCTGGCGGCGGTGACGGGGACGGGTCTTCACGGTCGAGTGACCAAAGAGGACATCTTCGCCTTCGTCGAGGCTGGGAAGGTTGCGCGGCCTTCGGCCACGCCGAAGGTGGCGGCACGACCGGCCGCCCCGCCCTCGCCAGCGGGACACTCGGTACCTTTCGCGACCGGGGCGACGCTCGGCCCATCAGGTCCGTTCACCGGGGACGAGCTGCGCGAGCCGATGTCGGTGATGCGGCAGAAGATCGCCGAGCACATGGTGCTCTCGCGGAAGACCTCCCCGCACGTTCACACGGTGTTCGAGGCGGACATGTCGCGCGTCGTTGCGTTGCGCGAGGGAAACAGGGCCGCCTTCGAAGCACAGCACGGCATCAAGCTCACGTTCACGCCGTTCTTTGTCGCGTCGGCGATTGAGGCCCTCAAGGCATTCCCGGTGGTCAACGCGACGCTCGACGGCAGCGAGATCGTGTACCACCGCCACATCAATATCGGGGTCGCGGTCGCGCTTCCGCACGGCCTTATCGTGCCTGTGGTCAAGCGCGCGGAGGAACTTTCCTTCATCGGCCTGCAGCGGGCGGTCACGGACCTCGCGACCCGGGCCCGCAACAAGCAGCTCAAGCCCGAAGACGTTCAGGGATCGACGTTCTCGATCACCAACCCAGGCCCGTACGGCGGCCTCTACGGCCTGCCGATCATCAACCAGCCCAACGTCGCGATCCTCTCGACCGGCGGGATCCAGCGCCGGCCCGTGGTGGTGACCGACGAATTCGGGCGCGAGGCGATTGCGATCCGTGACATGGTCTACCTGGCGCTCTCATTCGACCATCGCCTGGTGGACGGCGCCACCGCGGACCAGTTCATGGCGGTGCTCAAGGCGACCCTGGAGGCCGCCGAGTTCGAGATGGTGTGAGACAGGGCAGAAGGCACAGCTAGGGCAGCGGGATCTCGTACCAGCCGTCGGCGCCGAGGATCAGCCATGCGCTGCCGGTTACCGTACCGATCTGGAACAGCCCCGCAAGCGAGTCCGCGCGATCGAGCCACGCGGCGAGCACGGCGCGCATCCCCTGTCGCGCGAAGGTCTGCGCGACCTCGGCGGCGCTCCAGGCTCCTGACGAGGGGTCGAACACCATCACCTGCTTCTCGGGCTCCTTCGCAAAGCCGAGTGCACGTCCATCACGCAGCAGCCGCGCGTCCGAAGCACGCGGAGCGGTCCCCGCAGGCGTTTGCCAGCGCACGTCCCCCTTCTCGAGGTCGAGCCCGACGAGCGTGCCCTGGCCATCGATCGCCACCGCCACGCCGATCGCCGGATCCACATCGGCGAGCCGCCAGTCGCCGCCGCTTCCCTCCCGCTTCCACGCAACGCCGCCCGGAGAGCGGTACCGCATCGCGCCGCCGCCTTTGAGCGTGAGGAGCATGTCATCGGGGGAGAGCGCCCCGACGCCGGTGAAGCTCCCCGATCCCCGTGCCAGGAGCTTTTCGCCGGCGAAGCGGTAGGTGGCCGCGACGCCAGCCCCCAGCGGGATTGACTCGGGAAGACCGAAGAAGTCGCGCGCCGCCTGGTCGAGGGGCAGGAACCCATAAACGCCTTTCCCGTCCAACGTGAGCCGGCTCGTCTCCGCAGGGAACAGCTCCGAGAGCCCCTCGTTGGGGAACGCCAACCGCTCCCGGCCATCTACCGTGATCACCACGAAAACCTGCGGGAGGTTGCTGACCTCGTGGGTCACGTAGAGCAGGTTTCCGCCGCAGAACTCCAGGACGCGGGGGTTCTTCCCCGGAACCTCGATCGTCGAGAGCGAGGCGCCGGAAGCCTCGAACACGACCAGTTTGTCGCCGCGCAGGACCGCGATCCGCCCGTTGGCTCGGTTCACCGCCACCGAGGTTTCAGCGCCCGGATAGCGCGGAGCGGTTCCCGCGAGGCCGAGCGTCGCGACAAGGACGGCGACCATGCACGGCAGCAGCGCTCTCCTCATCAGTCCTCCCCGGCCGCCCGGCGTGCGGCTTGCCACCCGCTTACCCTACCACCTCACGGCCGGGCGGGTGGCGACGCCTTCCCGGTTGACCCGTGCGTGCGCGCCAGCCGCGGGTCGTCGGCCCACCCCCCGGGCAGGCTCGTCGGAGCGGCTGGCCGCGGGTGCAGCACGCCCCGCGGGTCGCGGTGGCAGGAGAAGCAGTCGTCACGCAGGGGGTGCCCGGCTGGTCGTGCGTGCCGACCCGTGTGGATGTGGCACGTGAGGCAGTGGGCTTCCGCCTGCTCCAGCGCATGGTCGGGGTCGGCCGGCAGGCGCGGCGGTGTGCTCCAGCTCAGCAGCACGACGACGAGGAGAGCCGCCGGTGCCAGGACCCACAGCAGGAGACGTCTTCGCGGCGCCACGGTGCGTATGGTACCCTGCCTCGCGATGCGCGGACTCGTTCGCGACACCGTGCTGCTTGTCTTCGTCGCGCTGGTCCTCGGCACCGCGGCCAACCTCGTCCCCGGTCGTCAGCTCGCGTGGTGGGGCAGGGGGTTCGAGCCGCCCCGGGCCGGAGTCGATTTCAACTTCCTCGACCCCGGATCCGCCGACGCTATGCGCACGTCGCTGCCCCGCGTCGTGTTCCTCGACACGCGCTCCGCAACCGAGTTCGCTTCCGATCACGTGCCGGGTGCGGAGGAGATCTCCTATACCGACCTTGGGGCGGCGCTGTCGCCCGGGCGTCTCGGGCGGCTGCGCTCGGCAGGCGCCATCATCATCTACGGCGCCAGCGAGGAGACCGACGTGGAGCAGCTCCTGGCACAGGAGCTCCGGCGCCGCGAGATGGCGCCGCCGTACGTGCTGATCGGAGGCTTCCTCGGGTGGCAGGCGAGCGGCCTGCCGGTCGAAGGAGGTGGGCAGTGAGGTGGCTGCGCAACCCGTGGCTGCACCGCTTGCTCGGCCTCGTGCTCGGGGGCATCTTCCTCTACGCCGCCCACGCCAAGATACTGGACCCGCGCCCGCTGGTGACGATCATCTGGAACTACCGCATCCTGCCGCCCGGTCCCGTCAACCTGATGGCAATCTACATGCCGTGGATGGAGCTGGTGGTGGGGCTCGCACTCGTCGCCGGTTTCAAGCGGCGGGCCGCGGCGCTCTGCTCGGTTGGACTCCTCGTCGCGTTCATGGTGGCGCTAGGGATCAACGCGGTTCGCGGCGTGAACGTCGCCTGCGGTTGCTTCTCCACCAGCGCCGAGGATGTTCACAACGCCTGGCTGCTCGTGCTGCGCGACCTCCCGATGCTGCTCGCCGCGCTGGTAATGCTGGTGTTTCCCCCGTCGCCCCGCGCAAGCTCGCCCGCCCGGGACTGAGGCCCGAAAGGCTTTACCTCGGAATTGCCTTCCCCTCCTGCGACCCGTCCACCCGTCCCCCGGTGGTAGGATGCCCGCGGTTCTCCTGGCAAAGAGCCGAGGTGACGGGGACATCTCCATGATCGCCTTCCAGACGCTGCTACTGGGGCTGGTCTTCGGGGTTCAACCCGTGAGGCTCATGGCCGCCCCGCAGGTGAAGAGCGTGGAGGTGCGCCTCGACGGCACGACCATCGGCGTCCTGGCGGCGGAGCCGTGGACCCTGCACTGTGATTTCGGCGAGTTCCCGCACCCCCACGAGTTGGCTGCCATCGCTCGAGATGGGTCGGGAACAGAGATTGGTCGGGCCCGGCAGTGGGTCAACATGCCGCGGCCCGCAGCCGAGGTGACCCTGCTGCTCGAGCGCGACCCACAGGCGAAACAGGTTGTTGCCGCCCGCCTCGCGTGGAACGAGGCCAAGGCGACCTCGCCCACGACCGTCCGCGTGACTCTGGACGGCAAGGAAATTGCCATTAGGAGCCCCCGCCGCTTCGAGCTCCCTGTCATCGACCCGGCGCGGGTGCACATCCTGAGCGCCGAGATTGCCTTCGCCGAAGGCCGTACGGCGCGGGTGGACGCCGTGTTCGGCGGCGATCTTGGAGAGGAAGCCCAATCGCAGCTCACGGCTGTTCCGCTGGTGCTCGAGCCAGGGACGAGGCTGCCGGCAATGCCCGAGCTCCAGACGTGGTTCCGCGACGGTGACCTCCCCCTACACGTCCTGGGCGTCGAAGAGGGACCATTCGATGTCGTGCTGGTCGTGGATCAGGAAGCGCGAACGATCCTCGCCAAGGAGCACGGCGCGAAGGGGGGCGGCGCGGTGTTTTTCGGGCGTGAGGTGCTGCCGCCTCAGCAGCTCGTCTTCGACCCTGCCGGCCGTGACGACGACCGTCTCTACGTCACGTTCGGCGTGCCCGAGCTCTTCTACGGCGAAGACGCCAGCGCGCACGTGGTCTTCCCGGCCTACGCGCCGATGGAGTTCGTGACGTCGAAGCTTCGCGCGCGCCTGGCCAACCTCGTGTACGCGTCCGGCGTCCTGGGCACACCGGACCTGGCAGGTGCCGTGGCGTCAACCGGCGCGCTCGCGGCCGCGAGCAACCGGCCGCGGGCCGTCGTGCTGCTGCTGGCGGGATCGCCGGCTGGTGCCGGCGCGATTTCACCGGCGGCCGCGAGGGCTTACCTGGAGGATATGCACGTGCCGCTGTTTGTCTGGTCGCTGACCGGCGCCGGCGAGGCGGGCGGCTGGGGTGCCGCTACGGACGTCTCGACTGCCGCTCGCCTGGATCGGGCCGCTGGGCACCTGAAGGAACTGCTCGCCGTACAGCGCGTCGTCTGGCTCGAAGGCGCTCACCTACCCCAGCGCATATGGCTCGCCGAGGGCGTCCGGGGCGTGCACCTCGCGTCTTGAGTAGTCCCGGCGCGCCGACTCAGGCTCTCCCTGCATGCCAGCGCAGCACGGGCTGCCGCGCCGCGCGCACCTCGTCGAGACGCCGCACCGGCGTGGCGTAGGGCGCGCTCTTCACGAGCTCCGGCGTTTCCCGGGCTTCGCGTGCGATCGCCCTCATCGCCGCGACGAAGGCGTCGAGCTCATCAATGCCGTCGCTCTCGGTCGGCTCGATCATGAGGGCGCCGTGAACGATTAGCGGGAACGACATGGTGGGGGGGTGGAAACCGTAATCCAGCAGCCGCTTCGCGATGTCCACGTTCTTCACACCGGAGGCCGCCTGCAGCGAGTCGTCGAACACGACTTCGTGCAGGCTGGGGCCGGTGTACTGTAGGTGGTAGTCGTCTTCGAGCCCCTTGCGGATGTAGTTGGCGTTGAGGACCGCGCCCTCGGCCATCAGCCTGAGGCCGTCGCGCCCGAGCGAGCGGATGTAGGCCAGCGCCCGCGCCAGCATGCCGAAGTTGCCGTAGAACCCGCGCACCTTCCCG
>DATKMD010000173.1:0-8955 GCA_035542075.1 Thermoanaerobaculaceae bacterium | reverse complement strand
GTTGTGTTCGCCGAGCGTTTCTTTCGCGAGTCGGATAACGAGCTATCCAACCTGGTCCCCGACTACGCCGATCTGGAAAGCGTTATCCGGGTGATCGACGTGCCCAAGGTGAGCGGGGGCAAGGTGCTGCGGGTTCTCATGAACGCGGACGAGGAGAGGGCCGTCGGGGTCCTTGTGGCACCGGGCAAACCGCCCGACGCCCCGATCGGGGAGGCGCGCCCCGTCGAACCCTCGCGAGAGGCCCACTGGCGTTGGCGCCTGCGGATGGCGGAGAGGCTTGCCGCACAGACAAATGCGGAACGTTTTGGCGTTGTGGCGATGTACGTTTTCGGTAGCGCGAAGAACGCGACCGCCGGACCGGGGAGCGATCTCGACATGCTCGTGCATTTTCGTGGCAGCCCCGACCAGCGGCAGGCGCTGGAGACATGGCTCGAAGGTTGGAGCCTCTGTCTCGACGAGATGAACTTCCTGCGCACCGGGGTTCGCAGCGGTGGGCTGCTGGACGTGCACATCGTCACCGATGAGGACATCGCGGCGAAGTCGAGCTATGCGGTGAAGATTGGGGCGGTCACGGACGCGGCGTGGGAGCTCCCCATCCGCCGCTGAGTGCGCCTCCGATAGCGGACCATCTATCCGGGCAGGGGGTCCCGCGTCCACTCCGCCGACCCACCCGGACGCTCTAGACCCCCCGAGCCCCCCGCTCGCCGCGGCAGAGCCGCGTCTCGCCGTTGGCCTTGCGGATCGCGGCCGTGCGTCCTCATGTAGCCTCCGGCTACAGTCCGGTTCGGCCGGCTCGCGCGCTTAGAGGCTGGCCCAACCTCAGCGGCGCGGGCCGCTCCCGCGCCTTGCGATAGGCCCAACGGCGGCATCGCGGCTACACGCGCTCAACCCCGGCGGTGCCTGCGCAGCGCGGATGCAAGTGACTCGGCGGCATCCTGATCCTTCTCAGACCATTGGCACCCGGCCCCGGCCAACGGGGCCTTCAAATCAGTTCGCGGGTGGCGGAGGCGGGGTCCTCGAGGTCGAAGCGAACGAGGGCGAGCTCCGGCCCGTCGTGCGCGGCGGAGAAAACGTGGGTCCGGCCGATGCGGTCACGCCACGAGCCGGTCAGGCGCGCCGATTCGTGCACGTGGCCGTGGAGCGTGACGAGCGGCTGCCGTTCCTCGATGAAGCGGCGGATCGCGATGCTGCCGACGTGGACGTCAAGCGGAACGTGATCGATCACCTGCCCGTCCAGGGCGGCCCGGTCCAGGTTCGTCTCGTACGGCGGTGAGTGGAGGATCAGCGCGGCACGCTCGAGCGCATCCTTTCCCACCAGGGCGGCGAGGTCTTTCCCGATCGTGCCGTAGCGCGGGTCGGACGGATCGGCCGCAACCGAACGGAACCCCTCCTCCGGCGAGACGCACCCCGGCTCCAGGTGGCGCGAGACGTCCCAGCGCTCCCAGTCCTTGAGCGCGAACGGTGTGGGAGGGACGCACGCGTAGCCGTACACGGCGAAGCCGCCGACCTCGGTTCGCTTCATGTGGACGTGTTCAATCAGGCCGTCGAGGCCGAGCTCTTCCAGGGCCGGCACCTCGCTGCGCGGGTCGTCGTTGCCGAGGATGACGAGCACCCTCGGGTACGCCTCGCCGAGGTCGCGCTTGAGCGCCGCCAGGCGTGGGCGCATGAGATCCCTGAAGAGGTCGGGGGAGACGTGGGTGGCGAAGGGGTGTGCGAGGAGGTCGCCGCCGACGATTACCGCGGCGGGCCTCTCCGTCGCGATCGCCGCGAACAGCTTCTCGTAGCGGTCCTTGTGGCCGTGCAGGTCGGAGACGAAAAGGCAGCGCGTCACGGCTGGCACACTCCGGCTGCCGATTATGGCAGGATTGCGGCATGGATCAGCTCTGGCTTGACGTGCGCCACGAACTGCCGGGCTGGACGCTCTTCTGGGCGGATCTCGATCTGGCCCCGGGCTCCGAAGCGGCGCTCGCTCCGCTCCGCAGCGAGGTTGCGGCTCGCGCCCGGGCAAGCCACACCCTGGAAGGGTTGGGTTCCCACCCGACGGCAGCTGCCGTCAGGAAGCTGTTCCGGCAGGCCGGGTGCGACCCAACCCGCCACCGCCCCTCATCGGAGGCGCTGCTGCGGCGCGTGCTCAAGGGGGAGGAGCTGCCGGCCATCCACCCGCTGGTGGATCTCAACAACTGCCTCTCCGTGGAGCTTGTCGTGCCGGCGTGCGTGATGGCGTTCGGCTCGGTGACGCCTCCCTTCGTGCTGCGGGCCGGTCGCGAGGGCGAGGCGATGCTCTCGATGCGCGGGCCGTACGAGCTGCACGGCAAGCCGTTGCTCGTAGACGGCGAGGGCCCATTCGGGACGCCGATCACGGACAGTGAGCGCGTCAGGGTAGGGGAGCGGACCTCGAGAGCGTGGCTCGTTGCCTACCTGCCCACCGGCGTCGTGGATGCGGCGTGTGCCCGCGAAGTGCTCGATCGTCTGCTGGAGGATGCCCCGGTGGCGCACGTGATCGCGACCGCGGTCACCCCGCCCATCGGCTAGGGCGACATCGTACCCAGGTCTGTCGGTCCCCGCGAGCCGGGCGTGCAGCTTGCTAGAATCACGCGATGCTCCGGCGCCCCAGCTCACCGAGGGAGTTCGCATGCAGCGAGGGCGGCTGGGCCCTTCCTCGAGTCCCAACCGGAAACGCAAGGAGACAGCCATGAACGCGACCGGCCGCAGGTACGAGTGGTTCGCCATCGGCGACGTGAACGGGTTCTTCGGGTTGATGTTCGACAACATGACCGTGCTGTCCTTCCTGGCCGGCATCCTCGTGTTCGCGTTCGGTTTCCCGGCCGACATCGTGTACACGAGGATGTTCCCCGGAACCGCGTTCGGCGTCCTGTTCGGTGATCTCGTGTACACCTGGATGGCGTTCCGGCTGGCGAAGAAGACCGGGAACACGCGGGTGACCGCGATGCCGCTCGGGCTCGACACGCCGTCCACGATCGGCATCGCGCTGGTGGTGCTCGGTCCCGCGTTCCTCTCGCTCAAGGCGCAGGGGATGGAACCGCGCGATGCTGCCATGATGACCTGGTACATCGGCATGGCCACCATGGTCATGATCGGGATCATCAAGCTTGTGCTCTCGTTTGGCGGTCGCTGGGTTCAGCGGATGGTTCCACAGGCGGGTCTGCTCGGGTCGCTCGCCTCGGTTGCGGTCGCTCTCATCGGTTTCGTGCCTCTGCTCGACATCTTCGGGATGCCGCTCATCGGCCTGATCTCGCTCGGGCTGATCCTGTACAACCTGGTGGCCCGCATCCGGCTACCCAGGAACATCCCCGGCGTGCTCGCGGCGATCGCGATCGGCACTGCGCTCTACTACATCCTCGGGCCGCACGGTTGGATCGGCGGGACGTACACGCCGCTTCCGAGCCTCGAACTCCACCTCGGGTTCCCGGTTCCGACGCTGCTGTTCCTGAAGGGTTTCGTCCCGGCGCTCAAATACCTGCCGCTCGCCGTGCCGTTCGCGCTGCTGACGGTGGTCGGCGGCATTAACGTGACCGAGAGCGCCCGCGTCGCCGGTGACGACTTCAGCACCCGCGACATCCTGCTCACGGAGGCGATCGCGACGCTGGTCGCGGGCGTGTGCGGCGGCGTGGCGCAGTCCACGCCGTACATCGGCCAGCCAGCGTACAAGAGGATGGGCGCACGCGCCGGCTACACCGCGCTCACCGGCGTGTTCATCGGGTTGGGTGGGATCCTCGGCTACGTCGGGTACATCGTGGAGCTGATCCCGCGCGCGGTGCTCGCGCCGATCCTCATCTTCGTCGCGCTCGACATCATGGTGCAGGCGTTCCTTGCGTGCCCGGCGCGCCACGCGGCGGCGGTGGCTTTCTGCTACTTCCCAACGGTGGCACGGCTGCTCGCGATCAAGTACGGGACGTTCCTCGCAGCCGGCACGCTTGCGGGACTGCTCGCCAGGCCCGGGAAGGAGCTGCCCGAGGTGCTGGTGACGATCGCGGTAGGCAACGGCTTCATCCTGACGGCGATGCTCTGGGGAGCCTTCCTTGCCGAGATGATTGATCGAAGACTCACGCGCTCGGCGCTCTACCTCGGGATCCTGGCGGTTTTCTCGTTCTTCGGCGTCATCCACTCGTCGTCGGTGGACGGGAACATCTACCTTCCGTGGACCCTCGCCGACGGGCTGCAGCGCGCGATCCCGTACCAGTTCGCGCTGGCGTACGCGGTCCTCGCGGCGATTGTGTTGCTGCTCTCGCTCTCGAAGGAGAGCAAGGAGCCGCCGCCGGCCGACCTCGAGCATCCGGGAGTGGAGCCCGAGCCGGTGCCGGAGACACTTCCCGCTATAGGTGCTTCTTGAGACACTCGAGAGGATGCTCGAAGGAGAGGTAGAGAAACATCGCCCGGCTGCCGCTCGAGGGTCCAATACCGATCGTGTAGGCGAAGCCCGGCACGACCTGCAGGCCAGAGGGCCGGTTGATGGCGAACCGCACGCCCGGGTTCAGAAGGACAGCGCGCACCGTCCCGATTGAGCCGTCGGGGCGCACCGCCTCAATGCGGGCGCCAAGCAGCTCAACGAACGTGTCGAAGGTCGAGCTCACGTGGACGACAGCCGATCCGCCGGCGCTCGTGTCCAAAGTGGCGCGGTGTATGCCCGCGGACCCGACCGCTTGAGGGGTCCAGGTCGCGCCCGCGTTCACGTGGACCGTCACACGTTCCGATACGTCCGCGCTCACAGGGAGTCCCACCTGAATGCCGGCCCCCCCTTTCCCATAGGCCTCCCGCCAGGCACCGGTCGGGAGGACAAACGAGATTCGCGGAGCGAAGGCGAACCGCTCGGTCAGGACGGCCTGGTAGCGGTAGTTGAGGAGAATGTCCCCGAAGCCGGTTCCGAACGATGCCCCCTTCACGACCGGGATCGTGAACGATAGCTGGTGGTTCTGACGCGGTGTTGGCCACTCCTGGGTAAAGGAGTACAACCAGGCGTGGCCGGTGCGGTCCCACTGAAACGTCTGGATGTGCTGGATGACGCCGTCTTCCTGGTTGTAGGCCTCCTCGATCAGGAACGAGTTGTCCTCGATCTTCTCCCCCGCCGGAGCGGTGGCGGCGAACACCGTGCCGACCACGAAGAGAGTCGCGGCGGCGCAGGGTCGTCTCATCTCTTGACATGGTAGCGCAGGCCAGGCATCGAATGGTCTGGGTCCGGGACGTCGGCAGGCCGCGCTTGACGTCGCCGCGAGGGGGCGACTAGCGTGAGCGCCCACGACGATGGCAGATGGCACCCTCGGCCTTGAGCCTTTCCACCCGCTGATCCGGCAGTGGTTTGCCTCGAACGTCGGCGAGCCCACCGAGGTGCAGCGTCTGGCATGGCCCAGGATTGCTGCGGGCGAGCACGTGCTCGTGACTGCGCCCACCGGCAGCGGCAAGACGCTCGCCGCGTTCCTCTGGGCGATCGACCGCCTCATCTCGGGTGTGGTGCCCGGCGGCCAGGTGCGGGTGCTCTACGTTTCGCCGCTGCGGGCGCTCAACAACGACATCCGGCGCAACCTGCTCGCGCCTCTCGAGGAGCTGCGCGCCGTCTTCGCAGCCGCGGACGAGCTGATGCCCGCGGTCCGGGTCCTCACGCGCTCGGGGGACACACCCGCCGAGGAGCGGGAACGGATGGCCCGCCGGCCACCGGAGGTCCTCATCACGACCCCCGAGAGCCTCAACATCCTGCTCACCTCACGCCGCGGGCGCGCAATGCTCTCGGGGCTCGCAACGGTGATACTCGACGAGATCCACGCCGTCATCGGCTCCAAGCGTGGTGTGCACCTGATGACCGCGGTCGAGCGGCTGGCTCGGCTCTCGGGGGAGTTCCAGCGCATCGCGCTCTCCGCCACCGTGCGGCCCCTCGATCGCGTCGCCGAGTGGGTCGGTGGGTTCGAGGCCTTGGGTGAGGGCAAGGCGGCGAGCCACCGCAGGCGCAGGGTGGCCGTGGTGGAGTCCCGCGCGCCCAAGAGGTACTGCCTCGAGGTGCGCTTCGCGGGCGATGCCGTGGATGCGCCAGGCGTGACGGCGGACGGCGTGTGGCCGTGGCTGGTGAGGGAGCTCAAGCGCCCGCTCGCACGGAACCGGTCCACGCTGGTGTTCGCCAACAGCCGCCGGATGGTGGAGAAGGTCACGCGGCTGGTCAACGAGGAGCAGCCCGACGAGCTGGTCTACTCGCACCACGGCTCGCTCTCACGGGAGGTTCGCGCGGTGGTCGAGGAGCGGCTCAAGAAGGGGGAGCTGCGCGGCATCGTTGCAACCAACTCGCTCGAGCTCGGCATCGACATCGGCGCTCTCGACGAGGTGGTGCTGGTGCAGTCCCCACCCACGCTCGCCTCGGCCGTCCAGCGCATCGGCCGCGCCGGCCACGCGGTGGGGGAGACGAGCCGAGCCACGTTCCTGCCGCTGCACCAGCGTGATTTGTTGGGCGCGGCGGTGGCGGCGCGGGCCGTGCTCGAGGGCGAGATCGAGCCGGTCCGGCCCGTCGAGGGAGCCCTGGACGTGCTTGCCCAGGTGATCCTCTCGATGACGGTGCGCGAGACATGGGCGATAGACGACCTGTTCGCGTCGGTGCGAGCGTGCGACGCCTATCGCAACCTCCCGCGTCGTCAGTTCGACCTGGTGCTCGACATGCTGGCAGGCCGGTACGCAGAGGTCCGTGTGCGGGAGCTCAAACCGCTGGTCGCGATCGATCGCGTTGACGCAACGGTGCGTGCACTCCCGGGCGCGGAGAGGGTCGTCTACCTCTCGGGCGGGACGATCCCCGACCGGGGCTACTTCCACCTTCGGGTGGCGGACTCCGGGGCATTGCTGGGGGAGCTGGACGAGGAGTTTGTCTGGGAGAGGTCCGTGGGGGAGGCGTTCACGTTTGGGATCCAGACCTGGCGCATCGAGCGCATCACCCACAACGACGTGCTGGTGCGCCCGGCCCACGCGAGGCAGGCGCTCGCGCCGTTCTGGAGGGCCGACGAGCGAGACCGCGGCTTCGAGCTGTCCGAAAGGATCGGGTTGTTCCTCGAATCACTGGAGGAGGGGCTCGCCGACCCGGCGCTTGCGAAGAGGCTGGAGGCGGAGTACCGACTGCAGCCGGAGGCGGCACGCGCGCTGCTCCGCTACGTGGAAGCGCAGAAGGCTGCCGGCGGGGCGCTGCCACACCGCCACCGGCTGGTGGTTGAGCACGTCACGGATCCGCAGGGAAAGGGCGAACGGACCCAGACGATCCTGCACACGTTGTGGGGCGGGCGGGTGAACCGGCCGTTCGCGATGGCCCTGCAGGCGGCATGGCGGAAGAGGCACGGTGTATCCCTCGAGCTGATCCACGACGACGACTGTGTTGCGGTTTCAGCACCGGGGCCGGTGAATGCCGACGACCTGCTCGGCCTCGTGAGCGCCGACAGCCTCGAGCACCTTCTGCGGGACCAGCTCGAGAGTACGGGCTTTTTCGGCGCGCGGTTCCGCGCCGCGGCCGGATGCGCCCTGTTGCTTCCGAGGGAGGGGTTCCGCCGTCGGACGCCTCTGTGGCTGTCCCGGCAGCGCGCCAAGGAGCTCCTGGAGTCGGTGCGACGCTTCGAGGACTTTCCGATCCTGCTCGAGGCGTGGCGCACGTGTCTCGCCGACGACCTCGACCTCCCGCATCTTGGGCTCGTGCTGGACGAGCTTCACGACGGGCGCATCGAGGTCCGCGAGGTGACCACTGCCGCGCCGTCGCCGTTCGCGGCCCACGTGAGCTGGAGGCGCACGAACGAGCTGATGTACGAGGACGACACGCCTTCCGCGGGGCGCTCGAAGCTGCGGCAGGATCTCGTGCGGGAGGCGGTGTTCGCCGCGCGCCTGCGCCCACGCATCTCTCCCTCGCTGGCTGAGGTGTTCGGCCAGAAGCTCCGGCGCACGTGCCCCGGTTACGCGCCGCGCTCCGCCCCGGAGCTGCTCGCCTGGCTCGTCGAGAGGGTAGTGATCCCGGTCGGTGAGTGGAGGGAGCTGTTGGGGGCGATGGGGCGCGATCATGGCCTCGATATCGGCTCGGTGCTTGCCGAGCTTGCCGGAAAGGTGGCCGCCGTCTCGTGGCGGGTGGGAGAGGCGCCTTCGGTCGTGTGCGCGGTGGAGACCGTGCCCCGACTCCTGCGGGCGCTGGAGATCGGTCACGATGGCGTGGGATTTTCTTCGCCCCTCCTCGACGGCAGACCCGCCGAGCAGGCGGTGGCCACACTGGCCGCGATGGCGGCCCGTCCCGCTTCCTTGCCGGACGAACTTGGTGAGGAAAGGGACCCTCTCGCTGAGCTGCTGAGCGAGGTGCTTCGCTTCCACGGTCCGGTCGGACGGGAGCTGTTCTCCGAGATCTTCGCTCTGGATGCCGAGCGGGAGCGTGCCGCGCTCGAGGTCCTCCTGGACGAGCAACGCGCCGTGGTGGATGAGCTCACCGAGGGCGCCGCAGGGCCGGAGATCTGCGACGCCGAGAACCTCGAGCGCCTGCTGCGGCTCAGTCGGGCCGCGGCACGGCCCCCGTTCGAGCCGCTCCCGGTCGACCGCCTCCCCGCGTTTCTCGCGTCCTGGCAGAGACTGGCTGTCAAAGGGGCGGGGATCGAGGACCTGCGCGCCGCCCTCGAGCCTCTCTTCGGGTACCCGGCCCCAGCAGAACTGTGGGAGACCGAGCTGCTCCCGTCACGCCTCGAGCCGTACCTGCCGGCGTGGCTTGACGCCCTGGTTGCGGAGACCTCCCTGGGGTGGGTAGGGTGCGGGCAAGAGCGGCTTGCGTTCGTGCTCGCCCCCGACCGGGAGGTGTTCATGCAGGCGCCCGTCCCGGTTGCAGAGGAAGGCAAGGGAAGCGCACCCACTGAACTGGACGCGGCGCTTCCGCCCGGTCCGGGGCGTTTCTCCTTCGAGGAGCTGCTTGCCCGCTCCGGGCTGCGCTCGTCCGAGCTGGCGCGCAGGCTGTGG
>DATKMD010000172.1:0-4468 GCA_035542075.1 Thermoanaerobaculaceae bacterium | reverse complement strand
CTACGGCAGCCCGAGGATCCACGCCGCGCTGCGCGAGGCCGGGTTTGGGGTGGGGCGCAAGCGGGTGGCCCGGTTGATGCGGGAGGCCGGCCTGAAGGCCCGGTCGGCCCGGATCTACCGGCGCACGCGAGGGACGCGGGCGTTCTACGCGGAGATCCCGAACCGGGTGCTGGGTGTGACAACGAGCGGGCCGAATCAGGTGTGGGTGGGCGATGTGACGTTCCTGCGGACCGGGCTCGGGTGGCGCTACCTGGCGGTGGTGATGGGCCGTCACTCCCGGCGGGTTCTGGGGTGGAGCCTGAAGGCACAGCGGGACCTCGAGCTCACCCTGGCGGCACTCAACCACGCCGTGCGGCGCCGGCGGTCGGTGGAGGGACTGACGTTTCACTCGGATCGCGGCTCCGAGTACGGCGCCTACGCCTTCCGGGCCCGTCTGGCGGCGCTCGGGATCACGCAGAGCATGAAGCGCCCGCGGGAGCTCGGCGACAACGCGTTCATCGAGTCATTCTTCCACTCGATGAAGGGGGAAGCGATCCACGCCAGGACGCTTGCCAACGAGGAGGCGCTGCGTCACGCGGTCCGGCGCTTCATCTGCCGCTACAACCGCAGCCGGCTGCACTCCAGTCTTGGCAACCGGACGCCCATTGACTATGAACGTGCCGCAGCGTGAGGATGGCTCAGTGGAGTGTCAACCAAATCGGGTCAACATCCCCCGCGCGTCCGTCACGCGGCTTGCGCGCGCAACCGGCGCGCCAGCCGGCGCGCGGCTGAACGCCTGCGTTAGGCACCATCCAACCTCACACCGCGCCAGGAAGAACCAGGTCGGCCACGCCGCGATCTCGCGCAGGACGGCTGTCCGTTGCCTTATCGTGGGCGCCCTCGCGCTGGGTTGGGTCGGCGCCTCCTTGGGTGAGGTGTGCTTTGGACCAGCGCTGCACAAGACTCCCGTGATCACTCCGTTCGGGCAGGGGCTACTCATCACAGAAGCGCCTCCAACGACCACGGAGCAGCGAGTCTGCGCCGCTACATCATGGAGCCCGACGATCCAGGACGCTATCGAGGCGGAGAAGATCCTCGCACCCAAGCTCTATGCACGCCTGGGGGCCTTCCACCCTGACCAACTTCGCGAGATCCGTCTCGCGAAGCGCCATTACCTTGGCGTCCGCATCAAGGGGCACGACACCCTCTTGGTCGTGGGGTTCCGACCCGAGGGCCACCACGTCCTCTCCGGCCTATGGGAGAAGCCACTATTAGTGACGGCGCCTGCCGGAGATTGTGGGTTCCAGCTGGCCAATGTCCTCTTCATGGCTTGGTTGTCACCTACCAGTTCGCCCATGAGCGTGGAGCGGCTCTGGCCAGAGGGCAAGGCATCGGAGTACTCGGCGTTAGCGGAGTTTCGGCTCGATAGAGGCTTGCTGCGGTCCTCACTTCGCTCTGTGCGGTGGAGGCTGCTGCTTCGGTCCTACTCCTGCGAGCCACCGAACTATGAGATCAAGGAGAACACTTCGTGGCGATATACGGAGGCTGTCTACTTCACATGCCCCATCCGCAACCCTGATGGTGGCCTCCCTCGGGAAGGCCTTTCGGTCTACGCGACTGCAACCCTTGTTCGCTCCCACGATTCATGGGAGAGGAGCGGTGAGTCGGTCCGAACCAGTTGGTGCCTACTCAGGTGATGGTGCCTAAGCAACCGTTGCAGCCGGCGGGCGGCTGAAGCACGGCGTTGGGCAGCACTGCGACCGGTTTGGACGACGCTGAGTACAAACTGAGAGGCCTTATGAGCTTCAACACCTGCCCTATAGCCACGGTCGACGCTCCGGTTGACCGGGTATGGAGCTTGCTCGCTGACCCGTCACGGTATGACCTGTGGTGGGAGGCGCGGGTTGTCTCGGTCGTCCCGCCCGGGCCAGCGCAGGCCGGTCAGCACATTGTCGCAGAGACCGCACTTGGGAGAAACTGGGAAATTCACATTACGGTTCTTGCCGTCGAGCCTGACAAGCGGCAACTGGATCTCCTCACTCAGTTGCCACTCGGTATCACCGTGCATAACCACATCAGCTGCACGCCGCTCGACGACCATCACACGCGGGTCGGTTTCGGTTGAGACTTTTCTATCTCACCTGGATGGTGGGCCTGGTTGCTGGAGCACCTCGGACGCAAACAGCTACACGGCGGAGTCGCGGAGGCCCTGGCGCGGCTCAAATGCGCAGCGGAACAATCGGATCACGTGTAGCATCTTCAAGCGCATGAACGGTCCGGGCGCCAGGGTGACACTCTGTTCTAGGCGCCTGGGTAACATGTCGTAAGTCTTCCGTGGTTTCAGTTGCTGTTGGGGAAGCGCGGCGGTCGCTGGGCTGAGGGGCTCGCCCCGGAACCGATGCGACGAGCGGGTTAGGGAGGTGTCATGGCCAAGGTGTTGGGGATAGGCGGTGTCTTCGTCAAGTCCCGGGACGCGCGCAAGCTGCGGCGGTGGTACTCGAGGTGGCTCGGCACGCCCGTGGGCCCGACGGGCGTGATGTTCGCGCCGAAGGCGATGCCGAAGGGTGCGGTCACGGTCCTCGCGCTCTT
The DNA here is from genome assembly GCA_035542075.1 of Thermoanaerobaculaceae bacterium. Classification (GTDB taxonomy): domain Bacteria; phylum Acidobacteriota; class Thermoanaerobaculia; order Thermoanaerobaculales; family Thermoanaerobaculaceae; genus RBG-13-68-16. Next base: position 1,900 of record DATKMD010000172.1, on the reverse strand, counting down.
CCCGGCGACGACCAGGTACTTCAGCCCGTCCCGCTCCGCGGTGATGGTCAACTTCGTCGTCGACGACGCCGGGGCGATGCTGGAGCGCGCCGCCGACGGAGGCGGGCGCGTCGTCGGCACGGTCAGGGGCTCCCCGTACGGGCGCTTCGGGTGGTTCATCGATCCGGACGGCAACAAGGTGGAGCTGTGGGAGCCGCCGGGCGCGAAGGCGAAGCCCCGCTCCGGGGGTCGCAAGCGCCGCTCGGCAACGGGACGAAGCTGACGCGCCGCTCGCCACCGCGGGGCGCGGCATGACTCACCTCCGCTCCCGCGGTTCTTCGTCAAGCGCCGTCCCTGCCGAGCGCGACGGCCTCGGCGCCGACGCCCTCGCGGCGTGGCCTACTCGAGCGGGATGCGGTGCTTGTTCTTCGCGAGCCAGGCGTCGAACGTCTGCAGGTTCGGGTGGAGGGACCTCGCGACGCTCGGGTCGCGCGGGCCGCAGAAGACGTCGTTGAAGTCGCGCTTGAACTGGAACATGTTCCCGAGGTCCTCGGCGCCCGGGAAGCCGAAGCTCCGGTAGACCTCGGGCGGCACGCCGTTGTAGACGACGTCTCGACCCAGCGCCCCGGTGAGGCCGGCCGCGATCTCGGCGCCGGTCAGGTGCTCCCCCGCGATCGCCACGGTCTTCCCGATGAGCTCCTTCCCCTTCTTGAAGATCCCGTACGCGCACGCACCGATGTCCTCGACCGCGATCCCCGGGAGCTTCTTGTCGCCCATCGGCAGCGTGATCGCGAGCTTGCCGTCGGGGCCGCGCTTCGGGCCCATCCCGAAGAAGATGAAGTTGTCCCAGTAGAACGAGGTCCGCAGGAACGTCGTCGGGGCGCCGGCCTCGGTGAAGTACGCGTCCGCCTCGCCCTTGGCGTCGTAGTGCGGCACCTTGTACGCGCCCATCAGGGTCGGCATGCGCGGGTCGGAGAGCGGAACCCAGGCGCGCGTGTCCTCGAGGGTGGACCAGATCACGTGCTCGACCCCGGCGCGCTTCGTCGCCGCGGCCAGCGCCCGCGCCTGCGCCTTCTCCCTCTCGGGTGAGACGTGCTCCCAGTAGTTGGTGACGCAGAACGCGCCGTACGCGCCGGCGAACGCCCGCACGAGGCTCTCGACGTCGTCGAGGTTGCCGGCCACGACCTCGACGCCGAGGTTCGCGAGCGCCCTCGCCTTCTCGGATTTGACGTCCCTCGTGATCGCCCGCGCCGCGAACGGGCCCCCCTTGTCCGCTACGATCGCGCGGACCAAGCCCCCGCCCTGTGCGCCGGTCGCGCCTACCACCGCGATGACCCTCTTGTCGGCCATGGACCCCTCCCTTCCCGAGCGCCAACGCCGCACTGCCCCCTCTTTCTTCCACTCCGTGGAGGGTCCTTCTTCGTGCCCCTCGGGTTCGCGGCTCGAGGTTTCCTTCTGCCTTGCAGGCCTTGCTTCTCTTGCTACCGGTCCCGCGGTGGGGCGCTCTTTCCCCTGCGGGGAAGCCTTTTTCTTGCCCCTCGGGTTCGCGGCTCCAGGTTCTCTTTGCCTTGCAGGCACGGCTTTTCTTGTTGCCGGTCCCGCGGTGGCCGGCCTCGGGCTTGCGCGTCCCCACGCGCGGCGCCCTCGGACTCCTGCGCCCGCGACCGGGCAGGGCGATCCGCGCCGGGGGCCCCTCGCCGTTCGCATACGACCGCGCCGGCGACACCCCGGCACGGCTCGCCCGTCCGGGTCCCGCGGGCTCCGGAGACATCGGCCACTCGCGGCACCGGCGGATTGAAGACCCCCCACCCGCGTCTTGGCGGCTTTGCTGGTGTTCCGAGGTGACCTCACCAATCCATGGGAGGGGGGCTTCTCAAACTCCGCCCCTCGGGTGAAGCGGCGATTCCTCCGAGGCCGCGGG
>DATKMD010000171.1:0-5229 GCA_035542075.1 Thermoanaerobaculaceae bacterium | reverse complement strand
CGTGTGCTGGGAGGCCCAGTAGACCCACACCGGGGCGGCAAGAGGAATTTCTGTCTTGGAATCCTCCTTCCACGAGGAAAGCACCCTCCCCCCAAAGAGGTGGCCAGTGGAGAAGATTGCGATCGTGGGAGCAGGCCCGGCGGGGCTCGTCGCGGCACGCTATCTGAGGAGCGAGGGGTTCGAGCCGGTCCTGTTCGAACAGGGGGACCGCGTCGGCGGCCAGTGGACCGGCGACCCGCGGTACAGCGGAGTCTGGCCATCGATGAGAACCAACACCAGCCGAGTGATGTCGGCGTTCAGCGACCTCGAGCACCCACCGGGAACCGCCGTTTATCCAACCAATCAGGAGATGTGCGCCTACTTCCAGCGTTATGCGGAGCGGTTCCGCCTCGAATCGTGCGTACGGCTGAGCACGACGGTCCTTGAGATCCGCCGGGATCGCGGGGGACCCGGGTGGGTGGTCCGGTTCGTGCACGAGGACGGAGTCCCGTGGAAGGAGCCCTTCTCGAAGGTGGTCATCGCGTCCGGCCGCTTCAGGAAGCCGAGGTTCCCGGCCATCCCGGGACTGGCCTCGTTCGCCGGGATCGGCGGCGTGACCCACACGTTCTACTACAAGGATCCCCGCAGCTACCGCGGCCTGCGCGTCCTTGTGGCCGGCTGCAGCATCAGCGCTCTGGAGGTCGCGAGCGATTTGGCCATGGTGGGCGCCGCCCGCGTGATCTCGACCAATCGCCGTCAGCGCTATGTCATCCAAAAGGTCGTGGCCGGGGTGCCTGCGGATCACATCGCCTTCACGCGGTTCGGCGCTCTGGCCGGAGAGTCGCTACCCAAGGAGACCACCGCGCAGCGGATCAAGGATTTCATCCTGCGCGCCAGCGGCAGCCCGGAGCAGGTCGGCGCAGGAAAGCCCGCCGACGACATCTTCGAGGCCGGGATCGCCCTGAGCCAGCATTACCTCCCACTCGTGGCTGAGGGCCGCATCATCACCAAGCCCTGGATCGATTCGATCGCGGGCCGAACGGTCCGATTCGCGGACGGCACCCAGGAGGAGGTGGATGCAATCCTTCTCGGTACGGGGTACGAGGTCGATCTGCCCTTCCTGTGCGAGGAGGTCAGGCGAGCGCTCGATCCTGATTCGCAGAACATCGACCTCTACAAGCACACCTTCCACCCCGATCTGGAGGGACTGGCATTCATAGGAGCGGTCGACGTGATGGGTCCCAACTTCACCGTCCTCGAGCTCCAGGCCCGGTGGATCGCGTATGTCTGGAGCGGAGCGCTTCCCGCACTTTCCAGCGATGCGATGTGGGCCGGCATTGCGGCCCTGCGAGCGCAACGCAACGGCCAGCATCAGGTCCCGATGAACGTCGCGGCCCTGCTGTTCGCCCGCGAGGCCGGTGTGGAACCCGACCTGCAGCGGTGGCCGGAGCTGGCCCGTGCTCTCCTGTTCGGTCCCCTCACGGCGGTCTCGTTCCGACTCGACGGCAGGGACGCCCTCCCCGACGCGCCACAGCGCGTGGCGCAGGACGCGGCGACCTTCAGGGCAGTTCCGAGCACGGTGCTGACTCCGGAGGAGCGGAGCGGTCTCGAGGCCCTCGCCTCGGCGCGAAATGAACCGGTCCTCACCCAACTCGTGCAGCGACTGGCATCTGCCTGAACGCGGTGCAACGGCTTCTGGAGGGACGTGCGATGACCGACGAAAGCTGGGTCAAGAGGCTGTTCGCCGCGATCGACGGCAAGGATGCCGACGCGTTCGTCGCCTTCCTGACCGATGACGCGGTGTTCCGTTTCGGCAACGCCGCCCCAGTCTCGGGCAAAGCTGCGATCCGGGAGGTCCTGGTCGGGTTCTTCGGCAGCATCCGGTCGCTCCGCCATCAGGTGACCGACTCGTGGGCGCTGCCGGATGTCGCGGTCGCGATCGGTCAGGTGACGTACACGCGGCTCGACGGCAGCACGCTCTCGGTGCCGTTCGCGGACGTTCTCAAGATGCACAAGAAGTTGGTCCGCGAGTACCTGATCTTTGTCGACGCCTCGCGGCTCTACTCGCCGTGAGGCGGTTGGCGTGACTTCCCCCCGATGCTCTCCTTCCGCTCGCCCGAACCGAGGCCGCGGTCGGCCCGAGCGGGTGTTTCTCTGCTGCAGACAACGGTTGTGGGGACGCATCTGGCAGGGTCCCAAGAGCGGTCCGCAGCGGGTCCCGCGCGCGCGGACTACGGGAAGCGCATCACCTTTGCGTCGACGGTGCTTTGCTTCCCTGCCCGCTCGATGACCAGCGTGCGCGTCGCCCCCGGCTTCCCTCGCAGGGCGTCCACGACGGCGCCCATGGTTGCGCCGGTGGCGTCGAGCGTACCCACGCGGACCAGCGTGTCGCCGGGCTGAACCCCCTCGACGGCCGGCCGGCCATCCCTGGTGGCCACTCCGGCGACAGTGAAACCGCCGTTCGTCTCGGGGCGGAGGGTCAGCCCGACGATGTCGAGGTCGCCCTGATCCGGCGGCGGCGCCGCCTCCCAGTACGTCATCCGGTTCGGGTAGTCCACCTCGAGGCGGAAGGCCTTCAGCACGTTGGCGCCGATGAAGCCGACGACCGCACCGGCCGACTTCTTCGAGTACCAGACGAACAGGCTCTGGTCCAGTCCGAGAAGACTGACGTCGCTCACACGCAGGGGGCCAAGCCCAAGCACGGGGAGACACATCAGCATGCCATTCGCCTCGAACTCGAAGCCGAAGAAGTTCGCCGAGCCGACCGCACCGGTGGCGTGCGGCCAGTCTGGGTGCCGGGACCTCCACGCTGTGGTGAGCGATTCGGCGACCCAGGTGCCGGCCGACCCGTTGTCCACACCGAGCTGCACGCTCTCGCCGTCCAGCGTCGCCGCGACCTGGAAGAGGCCGGTCTCCACGTTGACGCGACAGGGAATCGCCACCCCGCGCGGTCGCAGCACGCCGGGCCGTGCGACCGTCAGGCGCCGCGCAGGGTAGTCGAACACGACGTGGTCGCGGCGGAGGGCGCTCGCCGGTACGTTCGCCTCGGCAGGCACGCCGGGCATGAGGCGGGCACCAGACAGAACCTCCGTCTTGACGCCCTGCATGTCGAGCGGCATCCCGCTGATGCGCATGCGCGGGGTTTGCGACGCCCACATCTGCGGGTACTGCGTCGCTCCCTCCTTCGGCCGCGCGACATCGAGCCCGAGGTCGCGCGCGAGGGCCTCCCCCACCATGAGGAACTGGTTGCCGGTGTCCACCCAGGCACGCGCTGTGCGGATCGTCCCGTCGGGACGGACGAACTCCACGTCCACGATCATCCGGTTGTGATCCAAGGTGAACGGCACCGTGACCGAGCGCGGCTCCGTCGAAGCCTGTCCCCCACCCGCCGTGGAACCAACGATGAGCGACAGCACGGCGGCGCCCGCCCAGGTGGCCATCGCCAGTCCACATCTCATGCGAGCACCTCCTGGAACGAGTACGAACCTACGCGGCTCCCGGTTGCGCTCCGAATTCCCGTCTCCCGATGGCATGACTTCCTCGTTCGACGGCATGGCGGCACCCGCGCTGTCGTCGTCGAGCGCTCGCACCGGGCTCCGGTTGCGGGCCGGCAGCGTTCGAAGCGCTGCGCTTTCAGGCGTTCCAGTCCCGGTGCTCCGGGTCAATGCGGTTGAGCTCGCGGAGCACCCTCCGTCCCGCGGAAGGTCGACCGGAGAGCGCAGCCAGCGCCTCGCGCAGGTCTCCCGGGCGGTCAGTGGCAAGCACGTTGATCACCGCGGCAGCCTGAGCCCGGTCCTTGCCGGCTTTGGCCTGCTCGGAGACGGCCCGCTCCGTGGCGGTCCACAGCTTGTGGAGAGCAAAACGCGCCGGCTGCGGTACCCGCACGAGGATCGGCCTGGAGTCCAGGAGGACGGCAGGAACCGGATCCTCAATGAGGTAGTCGAGGAAGGGAACGGGCCAGGCAGACAGGCCGAGACCTGGGACGGCCACGGGAACGTTCGCTCCGCGCCTCCGCGCAGGCGTGAGGAAGTCGACGCGGAGTTCCCGGCCGCGCAGGTGGAATGACGTTGAGGCCTGGCGCGGGTCGAGGCCCGGAACCGGGAGGAAGCCGAGCGTCCTGAGGGCAGGCTCCACCTCAGCCGTCGGCTCCGAGGCTGCGGCGAGTGCCACGTCGATCCGTTGCGCCAGATCGATGTCCTGGGTGCGCAGCGATGCCGAAGGGAGTCGCACCGAAAGGAGGTTGCCGTACGCACGAAAAGCCTGCATCCCGACCAGCACCGCGCCGCGGCGAAACAGGCCAAGATCGGCAAGGAGACGGAGCACGGCTGCCACTCTCGACTCCTCCCGCAGCGCGCCCCCCTTGATCAGCATCGCCGCGATGCGATCGAGCGAGGCTTGCTGCTGGGTCGCATCGTGGCGGCGCTCGGCGATCCGCTCGAGTGTGCGCCGCAGCTCCGCCGTGTCGGGGCCCAGGTAGCGCTGCGTGACCTGATTTCCCGTGCGCACCTGCCAGTACAGGTAACGCCGCCCCCGGACGTCCTTGCCCACGACGCCGCCTGGGAGCTGGCCACCGAGCCCGGCGACCCGCTCGTGAACGAGCGCCTGGCCGAGGAGCTCCGCGTACAGCGTTGCGACGGTGGCGGGCAACCGGTCGATTCCCATGGGAAAGTTATACGCTTACTTCTCCAACCAAGCGTATAATGCCGCGGTCAACAGAAATCGGTCTCCTGTGCTTCTGTGGGGCGCGCGCTCCCTCCACGCGTGGGGTCATCGCGAGGGCACTGAGCGATGCGAGGGCGACGAGGCCGAAGCCGCGAGCGGCCGCGTGGCGGGATCCCGTCGTCTTCCGCGAGATTGCTTCGCCCCGTCCTGCGCTGCAGGACGGGACTCGCAATGACAGGCACACCTGGACCCCGTGGCTGCGGTTGCTGCAGCGGCGGTGATCAGGGCCTGAGTAACTTGAACGCGTGGACCCAGTCGTTCTTGAGGAAGCCCGGAATGCACCAGAGGATGCAGAGAGGCTCGATCGCGCGGGCCGCCTCGGCCGCACCTGCTTCCTCGATCTCCCACCCGAACAGCTTCAAGATCTCGACAACCTCTTCCTTGGCTGCGGTGTCGTTGCCGCAAATGACCATGGTGGGAGGGCCGCCGCGAAGCTTGGGGTTCACCATGAGGGCGTTGCCCACGGAGCTGAACGCCTTGACGAACCTCGCCTTCGGCGCGATCTTCTGCAGCCTTTCCATCAGGGAC
>DATKMD010000170.1:0-4429 GCA_035542075.1 Thermoanaerobaculaceae bacterium | reverse complement strand
CTCACCACCGAGGAGCGCCGGATCGTGCGCCAGGCCGATGCCGGGCTCCTCTGGTCGAGGCAGTTCTATGGCTACGTCGTCGAGCAATGGTTCGACGGCGACCCGTCGCAGCCCACGCCACCCTCGGCCCGGCGCACCGGGCGGAACCGCGGCTGGGCGCACCTGTATGCGCGCGACGTCCTCTCGGTACCCGACACTTGGGAGTACCCGTGGTTCGCCGCCTGGGATCTCGCCTTCCAGTGCGTGGCGGTGGCACGCACCGACCCGAGCTTCGCGAAGCATCAGCTCCTGCTGCTCTGCCGCGAGTGGTACATGCACGCCAACGGTGAGCTCCCGGCGTACGAGTTCGCCTTCGACGAGGTCAATCCGCCGGTGCACGCCTGGGCCGCGTGGCGCGTCTATCAGCTCGCGGCGCAACGGGGCTTCGGGCAGGATCGGCTGTTCCTGGAAGGCGTCTTCCAGAAGTGCATGATGAACTTCACCTGGTGGGTGAACCGCGAGGACGTCGAGGGGAACGACCTGTTCACCGGCGGATTCCTCGGCCTCGACAACATCGGCTTCTTCGACCGATCGAGGCCCCTGCCCGGCGGAGGGCGCCTGCAGCAAGCGGATGGCACCGCCTGGATGGCGTTCTACTGCTCCACCATGCTGGCCATCGCGCTCGAGCTCGCCCGCGAAGATCCGGCGTACGCCGACATCGCCTCGAAGTTCTTCGAGCACTTCATGGGCATCGTCCGCGCCATGAACGAGCTCGGAGGTACCGGCCTCTGGGACGAACAGGACGGCTTCTACTACGATCAGGTGCTCGTGGACGGGCATGCCATCCCGCTGCGCGTCCGTTCCATGGTGGGGCTCATCCCCCTCTTCGCGGTTGAGACGCTGGACGCGAAGCAGCTTTCCTCCCTGCCTCTGTTCCAGGCGCGGCTGCGCTGGGTCCTCGACAACAAGCCCGAGCTCGCGAGGAACATCGCCCTCATGCGCCCGGACGAGGGCGACGAGCACCGGTTGCTCGCCGTCCCTTCGCGGGAGCGCCTGGAGCGGGTCCTTCGATACCTCCTCGACGAGCGAGAGTTCCTGTCACCCTACGGCGTGCGCTCCCTGTCGAGGTTCCACCGCGACCACCCCGCGAGCCTGCGCCTGGGGAGCGAGGAGCTGCTGGTCCGCTACGTCGCCGGCGATTCCGACTCGGGCCTCTTCGGCGGGAACTCGAACTGGCGGGGGCCGGTCTGGTTCCCGCTGAACTACCTGCTCATCGAGGCGCTCAAACGCTTCCACCGTTTCTACGGCGACTCGCTGGAGGTGGAGTGCCCAACCGGATCGGGACGAACGGTGACGCTGCTCGAGGTGGCGGAGGAACTCGAGGGACGGCTAGCTCGGCTCTTTTTGCCGGACGCCCGCGGACGGCGGCCGATCCACGGTGACCGCGCCCGATACGCCGGCGACCCGCACTTCCGGGACCTGTTGCTCTTCCACGAGTACTTCGACGGTGACGACGGGAGGGGGCTGGGTGCGAGCCACCAGACCGGCTGGACGGCGCTGGTGGCCAACGTCCTCGAGCGGGTGGCCGCGGCACGCGCTGCGCGGGGGCGGCCCGCTCCGTGAGCTCCGCCGGGGCCTCGAGGCAAGCGGCACGCTCCCTTCCCGAGGAGTGGCCACTCTGGTGCTCCGAGCTGGTCGGGACCGCGCTGCTCGTCCTGGTCGGCTGTTCGTTCGTCATCCTGGACTTCGGCGCGGGGAGCCCGGTGGTCGCCCTGCTGCCCGGCGCCGGCCCTCGGCGCGCGCTCACCGGGTTCCTCTTCGGCAGCGTGGGAGCGCTCATCGCCATTTCACCGGTGGGCAAAGTTAGCGGCGCGCACATCAACCCGGTGGTCACGCTCGCGTTCTGGCTCCTGCGTCGCATGAAGACGCGGGTGGCGGTGGGCTACGTCATCGCTCAGGTCGCGGGAGGCATCCTGGGAGCGGCCGCCCTGCTGGTATTTGGCACCTTGGGCGCGAGCGCCGGCTACGCGACCACGGGCCCAGGACCTGCCGGCGCCTGGTTCGCCGTGCTTGGCGAGGTGGGGGCAACGTTCTGTCTCATCGCTGGGTTGCTTCACTTCCTCGGTCATCCCCGCCTGCGCGCGTTCACACCCGCGCTCTTTCCTTTCCTCTACGCGGTGCTGGTCTGGGTCGAGGCACCGCTCTCCGGAACCAGCACCAACCCGGCCCGGAGCCTCGGGCCCGGACTGGTCACCTGTACGATGAAGGGATGGTGGATCTACTGGCTGGGGCCGCTCCTCGGCACCTTCCTGGGGGTCGCGACCATGCATGCTCCCTGGGCTCGTTCGCTCGAGGTCCGCGTGGCCAAGGTCTTTCATTTCGAGCACGATCGCTTCGGCCTATTCCGCGCTGGCCACGCGCTCACCGACATGCAACAGCGGTGACCGGGAGCTACCGCGGGGGCTGGTCGCGCAGCGTCCGTCGCGCCTCGACCACCTCGTCCGAGAGGCGGGCGTCGTAGATCGAGCGAGGCACCATCGTCCGCGCCACGAGCGCGGCCGTGCCCACCGCCACCAGGAGGGCAAGATGCACGCCCGGTCGCGGCCGGTCAGCTCCATGACTGGACCACGGTGGTTCGGGCCCTGCGTGGTCGCCGCCCGAACCGCCCCGGCCCCCAGCAGGGCCAGCGGCCCGGGCGTCACGCCGGGCCAGGCCGAGGACCAGGCGTAGCCCAGGACGCCACCGAGCATTGCTCCCACCGTCGAGGATGGCGTGAACAGGCCGCCGGGCGCCCGCTGCGCGTGCACAGCAGGATCGCCGCGGACTTCAGCACGACAGCGCCAGCAGGAGGGCGGGCGCCACCTGGCCCACGAAGGCCGGCTGAGAGACGTCCTTGCCGTTGCCCAGCACCTGCGGGAAGCTTGTCGAGACGATGCCGAGCAACGCCAGCGCCACCGACGGCGCCAGCGCCGCCGCCATCCGTGCGGCTTGTTGCCGTCGCCCCAGCGGGCGAGTACGTAGCCGACCGAGACCTCGCCCACGACCGGCCTGCCGGCAGAACGGCGCGCTGATGTCGCGACGGGCAGGGTGGAACGTCACCGCCGTTCGTGTAGCGCGTCGTAGCAGCGAGGGTCGTGTGGCCAACCAGCCCCTCATCCTCTAAGGACCGCGATGGGCTGCCTCGATCGGCACCGTCCGGGGCCTGGATCCCGTCGCGCCGCGCGGTCAGACACACCGCAGGGGCGTGGCCCATGCCTTCGGGCCGATCAAGGGGGGGCGACACCGCCAGCGCGGTGCGGTAATGAAGGCTGAACTCGCCAACCGGATGACCATGCCTCGCCCGTCGGCGGGGACTTGCTGGAATTCCTGAAGGGCCGGGTATTGGCAGGGGTGGCGGTACCAACGACGAGAACCGAGGAGTAGCAAATGCCCAATGTCGTCCTGCTCCGCCACGGCGAGAGCAGTTGGAACCTGGAGAACCGATTCACCGGGTGGACGGATGTAGACCTGTCAGAGCGCGGCATCGCCGAGGCTCGCCGTGCCGGGCTTCTCCTCAAGAAGGATGGCTACGTCTTCGACGTGGCCTTCACATCAGTGCTCAAGCGGGCTATCCGCACGTTGTGGATTGCACTCGACGAAATGGACCTCATGTGGATCCCGGTCCACCATTCGTGGCGGCTGAACGAACGCCATTACGGTGCGTTACAAGGCCTCAACAAGGCCGAGACGGCAGGAAAGTACGGCGATGCTCAGGTCAAGCTCTGGCGCCGCAGCTACGACATCCAGCCTCCGGCACTGACCCGGGAAGACCCGCGTTGGCCTGGTCGCGACCCGCGCTACCAGGACCTCGCACCTCGAGACACCCCGTTGACCGAGTGCCTGAAGGATACGGTGGCCCGCTTTCTGCCCTATTGGCACGAGGCCATCGCTCCGGCAATCAAGTCAGGGTTGCGAGTGATCATTGCGGCCCACGGCAACAGCCTGCGGGCGCTGGTCAAGTACCTCGACAACGTCTCCGACGATGATATCGTGGAGTTGAACATTCCGACCGGTGTGCCGCTGGTCTACGAGCTGGATGCGGATCTCAAGCCCCTCAAGCACTGCTACCTGGGCGATGCCGAGGAAATCCGCAAAGCTCAGGAAGAAGTCGCACAGCAGGGACGAAGAAGAAGTCCTTGAGTGCCAGGGGACCCGAAACCCGGCATGAACCTCGGCGGACAGGTGAAAACCGGCCAGGTGCGGACGGGTCAAAACCGGCCAGCGGCCGGGGCCCGAGACCGGTTCGCTTCTACCCTGCGGCCTCCTCCTTTTGCAAGGTCTGACGGGTGCGCCAGCTGCGGGGTCCGCACTTGAGGACGTGGGCGTGGTGGAGGAGCCGGTCGAGCATGGCGGAGACGGCGGCGACGTCGCCGAGGAGCTTTCCCCAGTCCTCGACGGGGCGGTTGGAGGT
>DATKMD010000169.1:0-7229 GCA_035542075.1 Thermoanaerobaculaceae bacterium | reverse complement strand
TCTCAGTCTGGGCGATCTGGAACTCGATCTGCGGGATCGTCGCCGCGACCGTCTCGTACTGGGTCCGCGCCTGCTCCACGGTCATCTGGGACACCTGGCCGTACTCGAACTGGAGCTCGAAGAGCTTCACGGAGTCGCCGTACGTGCCGAGCGTGCGTGTCGCGATGACGAGCTGCTGGTCGAGGCTGCGGAGCTGGATGTAGCTGTTGGCGACCGAGGCGACGAGCGAGAGGATCACGCCGCGGCGGGCCTCCTCGGTGGCGAACATCTGGGCCCGTGCCGCCTCCGAGAGCCGGCGGATCCGGCCCCACAGGTCGATCTCCCAGCTCGCGCCGGCGAGGAGCTGGTACGAGGTCTGGGGGTTCGGGACGCTCGGCGGGACCGGCGTGGCTCCGCTCTCGGTTGCACGCTGCTGCGCGCCGGTCGCCGAGGCACCCAGCTGTGGGTAGAGCGGCGCCCGGGTCTGCGTCAGGACCGCTGCAGCCTGTTCGACGTTGAGGGCGGCAATCTGGACGCCCTTGTTGCCGGCGAGGGCCTGGGCGATGAGATCGTCCAGCACCGGATCCTCGAACTGGTGCCACCACGCGGTGTTCGCCGTCTCCCGGGCTTCAGCGGCCGCGTAGAGGAAGGTGTCCGGTGCCTCCACAGAGGGGCGGTGGTAGTCGGGCCCCATCAGGCACCCGGCGAGCGGCAGCACGAGCAGTGCAATAGGGACGCGGCGCATCTCAGTCCCCTCCTCTTTCGGCGTGCGGTGGGGTGGCCTCATCGCCGTGCGGCGGCGGAGCCTTTTCCTTCTTGCCGCGCAGACGCTCCGTGAGACTTTCGAAGATGTAGAAGAACAGTGGGACGTAAAGCATGGCCAGCGTGGTCTCGCCGATCATGCCACCGATGATCCCGGTGCCGATCGAGTGGCGGGAGTTGGCTCCCACGCCCATGGCGATCGCGAGCGGCAGCACACCCAGGACGAACGCGAGCGAGGTCATGATGATCGGCCTGAGGCGCATCTCGCCCGCCTCGATCGTCGCGTCCACCAACGACTTCCCCTGTTTGCGCAGGTCCACCGCAAACGTCACCCTCAGCAGCGCGTTCTTCGCCCCCAGGCCGATGAGCACCAGCAGGCCGATCTGGAAGTAGACGTCGTTCTCCAGACCCCGGAGCCAGTTGAAGGTGAGCGCTCCCAGGATGCCGAACGGCACCGCGGTCATGACCGCACCGGGGAGCGTCCACGACTCGTACTGGGCCGCGAGGACCAGGAACACGAGGATCAGACCGAAGCCGAACGCGGCCGCCGAAGTTCCTCCTGACTTCTTCTCCTCGAAGGCCAGGCCCGACCATGCGAAGGCGTAACCCGCGGGCAACACCTCGCGCGCAACCGCCTCCATCGCCTCGATGGCTTGGCCCGAGCTGTACCCGGTCGCCGCAGAGCCATTGATCTTCGCGGCCGGGAAGCCGTTGAAGTGTGGCAGGAGGTCGGGCCCGGTGACCCACGAGGTCGTGACGAGGGCGGAGAGGGGAACCATCTTGCCCTGACTCGAGCGCGTGTAGAGGCGGGTGAGATCGTCGGGTGTCTGGCGGAATCTCGCATCCGACTGGAGCACGACCCACCACACCCGGCTGAACTGGTTGTACTGGCTGGCGGTCAAGGAACCGAACTGTGCCTGGATGGCGCTGTAGACGTCCTGCACCGGCACACTGAGCAGGGTCGCCTTCTCGCGGTCCACTTCGGCGCGCAGCTGGACGGCGTTGGCGCGGAACGTGGTGCTCAACCCGGTGAGCTCGGGTCGCGCCCGCGCCTTGCCGAGGATCTCCTGGGTCAGCTGATAGAGCCTCGCGGATTCTCCCCCCGCGGTGTCCTGGATCCAGAACTCGAACCCGCCGGTCGTCCCGATGCCGGGAATGGCCGGTGGGGCGACAGGGATGGCCAGCCCTTCCTTGATCTCACGGGCCTGCGCGTACACACCGGTCAGCACAGCACGGGCGTTCTCGCGGCGGGCCCTGGCCATCGACTCGTACCGTTCGTCGTACGGCTTCAGCGTCACGAAGAAGGTCCCGGCGTTGGTCTTCAGGCCGGCGTCGAGGAGGCTGTAGCCGGTTATCTCGGTCCGGTTGTCTACCCCCGGGGTCTCGGCGAAGATCTTGTCGACCCTGTCGGAGACGCTGCTGACCCGGTCGAGGCTTGCCGCATCGGGCATGATGATGGCGTTCATCACGTAGCCTTGGTCCTCGTTCGGAACGAAGCTGGTCGGCAGCGTCTTGAAGAGCTGCACGATCGCCCAGATGAACACCGCGAGGATCGCGAAGGCGATGGCCATCCGCCGGATGATCAGCATGACAACGCGGCCGAACGCCTGCGTCAGAGCATCAAACTTCCTGTTGAACCAGGCAAACGGTCCCCGCTGAGGCGGCGCCTTGTGCCTCAGCATGACACCGCAGAGCGCCGGAGTCAGCGTCAGCGCCACGAACCCTGAGATCGCCACCGAGACCGCGATGGTGATCGCGAACTGCTTGTAGAGCTGACCGGTGGTCCCCGGGAGGAACGAAGCCGGCACAAAGATCGCCGCCATGACGAGCACCGTCGCGATGACCGGGCTCACCACCTCGCCCATGGCCTTGATGGTGGCTTCCTTGGGAGCCAGGTGGTGGTGCGTCATGTTGCGTTCGACGTTTTCGACCACCACGATCGCGTCGTCCACGACGATCCCGATGGCCAGGATCAGGCCGAAGAGCGTCAGCAGGTTGATCGAGAAACCGAGTGCCAGCATCAGGGGGAACGTGCCGAGAAGGGCAACCATCACCGCGGTCGAGCAGATGACCGTGGCGCGGAAATTCTGCAGGAAGAGGTACACCACGAGGATTACCAGGATGATCGCCTCGAACAGCGTCTTGACGACCTCGTCGATCGAGAGCCGCACGAACTCCGTCGTGTCGAGGGACACCAGGTAGTCGAGCCCGTCCGGGAATCGCGACCTCATGTCCTCGAGTGTCTTGCGGACCGCTTCGGAAACATTGAGCGCGTTCGCCCCGGGCTGCTGGTAGACCGCGATGAACGTGGCGGGTGAACCGTTCAGCTTGCTGTCGACCACGTACTGCCGCAGCCCTACCTCGACCCGCGCGACGTCCTTCAGGTACACGATGGCACCCTCGCCCTGGCCGCCGCGGAGGATGATGTTCTCGTACTCGGAGGGATCGGTGAACGGTCTCTGGGTGACGACGGGGAAAGTCAGTTCGACGCGGCCCGCGGTGGGCTGCTGGCCGATCTGTCCCGCCCCGAACAGGGCGTTCTGCGCGGATACGGCGTGTTGGATGTCGCTGGTCGTGATGCCGAGTGAAGCCATGCGGTCGGGGTTCATCCAGACCCGCATCGCCTGGTCCGGCACCCCCATGATCGACGCCTGTCCGGCGCCCGGCACGCGCTTGAGCGCATCCAGGACGTAGACGTTGGCGTAGTTGGCGATGTACTCGCTGCTGTAGCGCTTCTCCTTCGAGTAGATGCCGATCAGCATCAGAATCGAGGAGGACTTCTTCTGGACCGACACGCCCAGCTGCGAAACGGCCGACGGAAGCTGGGGGAGCGCGAGGTTGACGCGGTTCTGGACCTGCACCTGCGCGATGTCCGGATCGGTGTCGAGCGTGAAATAGACGGTGAGATTCAGCATCCCTGCCGAGGAACTCGTTGACGACATGTAGATCATGTTGTCGACGCCGTTGATCTGGGTCTCGATCGGCGCCGCCACGGAATCGGCGAGCGTTTTGGAGTCGGCTCCTGGGTAGGTGGCGCTTACCGACACCTGCACCGGCGTGATGGTGGGGTACTGCTCGATGGGAAGGCCGTTCATCGCCACCAGGCCGGCGAGGCAGAGAACGATCGCGATGACGGACGCGAAGATCGGTCGCTCGATGAAGAATCTGGAGAACATGGGCCCGACCCTCCCCGCTCAGCCGCCGGCCTTGGCCGGTGCACTGCCTGGGTCCGAAGGGCTCCGCTCGCCTGCGGGCGGCGGCGCGGCAGCGGCGGGTTGCACCGACAGGGGTGCCCCGGCCTGCAACGCCAGGGTGCCGTCAACGATCACCTGGTCGCCGGCGTGAAGCCCTTCGTTCACGAACCAGTCGTCCCCGTGCCACTTCCCGACCACGACCGGTCGAAGCTCGGCCTTCCCCTCCCTGGAGACCACCCACACGAAGTGTCCCTCCGAGCCCTGCTGAACGGCCCGCTGTGGGACGAGGATCGCTCCGGGCCGGACCGCTCCCTTGAGCCGCACGCGCACGTACTGGTTCGGCCGCAGGATCCCATCCGGATTCTCGACGCTGGCGCGCAGCATGAAGGTCCCCGTCTCGGCGCTGTACGAGGGCGCGGCAAAGGTGATGCGGCCCGTGTGCGGAAACAACGATCCGTCCACGAGGATGACCTCGACGATGTAGTTGCCGTCACGGGGCGCGCGAAGGGTCCCTCTTGCAGCCTCCTCCCGGTAGCCCTGCACCTCGTTCTCGGACATGCTGAAGTTCACCCACATGGGCGAGAGCATCGCCACGGTCGTCAGCAGGCTGTTCATCGGGCTGATGTAGGTGCCGTCCTGCTGGACTGCGGCACTGGTGATGCCGGTGACCGGCGACACGATCGTGCAGTACGACAGGTTGAGCTTCGAAGTCTCGAGCCTGGCCTTCGCCTCCTCGACGGCCGCCTCCGAAGCGTGGAAATTGCCCGTTGCATCGTCGAGGTCCTTCTTCGAGAGGGCGTTCTTCTCGGTCAGTGGCTTGGTGCGCTCGAGGGTTGCGCGCGCCACCTCAAGCCCCGCCTCCTGCTTCGCGAGTGCCGCCGCATCCCTGTCGAGTTGGGCCTGGAAGGGCTTGGTGTCCATCAGGAAGAGCACCTGGCCCTCCTTCACCATACTGCCCTCGACGTAGACCCGCCTCTCCAGGAAGCCGCTGACTCTCGCTTGGATGTTGACCTGTCGCGAACTCTGGGTCTGCGCGACGAACTCGAAGCTCACGGGCACGTCCCGTGGCGTCACGGTCACTGCGGTGACCGCGTGCGCCCCGGCCGCACCCTCGCCCTGCTTGGCGCCGCGCTTGCCGCATGCGAACCCCGCCACCACGAGCGTGGCGATCAAGAGCAGCGGCACGGCGGGGTGCCGCCGCCCGATCCGGGCCACACGTGGTGCTGCATCAGACACCAAGAAGGACACGTATCGCACGCCTCGCCTCCTGTCCTCCGGCTGACCTGTCGGCTGGAAAAGCAGAACTTCCCGAGACGACTCGCACATGCATGAGCAGCATGTTGAGAAATCCTACCGAGGCGATCACGCGTACGCAAGGTGCCGCGCGTGAACGCCGCTGACGTGCGCTGCGGCTCTGGGGGCGAGGCTCACAGGTTTCCCACTTGGTTGACCAGGCGGGTCCACAACTCCCCGCCGTTGAGGCCGTTGGTCATGATCACGATGCCCGAGTCGCGCCCCGGAGCAAACTGGCTGAAGCAGCGGAAGCCGGAGCGGTTGGCGCCGCTGTGGTGAACGATGTCACCCGCGCCGGTGGCGTTGATCGACCAGCCCAGGCCCCAGTAGACGGCCGTTCCCCGCGCTTGTCCGGCCCGCTCGGTGGGATCGCGGGACTCCAGCGCCACCTGGTGCCCCAGCATCGCATCCAGGGAATGCCGCGACAACGCCGAGGAGCCTGCGCTGTCGGGCCTCATGAACACGGTGATGAAGCGCGCGTAGTCGTTCGCCGACGTGTACAGCGAGTAGGCCGCGTTGGCGTGCGTGTACATCGTCTTCTGCAGGAAATGGCCCTCCGCGTTGTGACCGGCGGCGATCGTGCCGTCAAGCCCCTCGGTCCACACGAAGCTCATCCGAGAGAGACCCAACGGCTCGATCAGTGTGCGCTGGGCGTACACCTCGAGCGGTTCTCCCGTGATGTGCTCCACGACCCGCTGCAGGTAGAACATGCCCTCGCCTGAGTAGCTGAACCTCGAGCCGGGCACCGACCTCACCGGCAGGGGGCCTTCCCGTTCCTCACCACCCATCCGCCAGTTCGGCAGGCCGCTCGTGTGAGACAGGACCATCCGTGCCGTGATGAGGCTCTTCTCCGGCTGGAACGGGACGCTCGCCTCGTCGAGGTACGCGACCAGCGGGCGGTCGAGGTCGAGCCTGCCCTGCTCCACGAGCTTCATCACGATGTACGCGAACACGGGCTTCGTCATCGAGCAGGCCTCGAACATCGTGTCCCGCGTCACGGGCGTCCCGTCTTTGACGTTTGCGATCCCGTAGCTCCTCGACCAGACGAGCTTCCCGTCGTTGATGACGGCGATCGAGACGCCCGGGACGTGAAGCTCCTTCATCAGCGCGGGGGTCAGCCGGTCAATCGTCGCTGCTGTGGAGGGCCAGTCCGGCGATTGCCGTGCTCTCCCCGGATCGATCTGCTCCAGTGCGAAGTTCGCACCCCAGCGCACGTCCTCATCCTTGTCGTGCAGGCACTCGACCAGCGACGGCACGGCCGCCTTCGCATGCACCCCGATTTGGCCGAGCGCGATGACCGAGCCCCAACGCACGTTCTCGTTCGTGTCGCTCAAGACCTCCACGAGCGACGGCACGGCGTCCCGCGCGTCCGGCCCGATCCTGCCAAGCGCGATGGCAGCGCACCAGCGGACGTTCTCGCGCTTGTCCTTGAGCGCACTCGCGAGTGCGGGGACGGCCGCCCGCCCGATTCTGCCCGCGGCCTCGGCCGCTTTCCCGTTCACGTACGGATCCTCGTCTGCGAACAGCGCAACGAGCGCGGGGACCGCAGAGGCGGCTTCCGGCCCGAATGAGTCCAGGGCCATGGCCGCGCTCTCTCGCACCCCCGCGTCGCGGTCGCCCAGGGCGACGATGAGGATGGGCATTGCCCCTTTGGGCGGGGGCTCCATCCTTGCCAGGGCGATCGCCGCGCCCCGACGAACCCTCACGCGTTCATCGGCCAGAGCGCGGAGCAGCGGTCCCGTCGCCTGGGGCCCGATCTTCGCGAGGGCGACGGCGGAATTCCATCTGACGACCGCGTCGCTGTCGTCCAGGGTCCCGACGAGGTCTGGCGCGGCGGCCGCACCGCCTGGGCCGAGATGGCCGAGGGCGGCAGCCGCGTTGCGGCGCACGGCGGTGTCCCCATCCGCGAGCGCGCTCGCGAGGCTTGTGACGCTCGTCGGTGTGCTCTGGGGAAGCGCCCCGGCCGACCAGAGAAGAACGGCGAGGGGAAGCGCGACTCGC
>DATKMD010000168.1:0-2346 GCA_035542075.1 Thermoanaerobaculaceae bacterium | reverse complement strand
CGGGCTTGCGAACGTCGGGCTGAACGCCTTGACCACCCTTGCGGCCGGTCGCCGCTCGCTTGGGACGGTGGTCAAGAGCCGGGCATTGAGGGCGGTGGCGGCGGGCCTGAGCCCTCGTCGGAGAACATCTCCAGGCGATTTTCTCGCAGCCAGGTGCGATCCTGGTAGAGGATCAGCAACACGACGATGCCCAGGCCGACCACGACTCCGCCGCTCACCGAGGCGACCAGCGAGCGTGAGAGCACCCAGATGAGCAAGCCGATGGTCGAACCGCCGAGCACCGCGGTGACCACGGCGACCATGCCGGCCACCGTGACGAACGACTGCCATCGTGGGCCCTCGAATCCTTGCACGAGGCGGCGATCGGTCGGCAGTGTGTCGAGCAGGTAATCGCTGAGCTCGGGCGCGTACTGGAAGTAGTAGGCGCGCACGCGGGCGATCCGCTGCGCGTAGCCGAGGTCTTGCACCCCCGTCTGCAGTGAACGCTGGAAGGTCACCAGTCCGAGGAACGTCAAGGTGGGCAGCAGGATGAGACCGAAGGCGTAGAAGGCGGCACCGACACGCGTCGCTGTGGCGATCAGACCCAAGGCGACCAGGCCGCCGCTCAGGGCGCTCAGAAACATGGTCGCCCGGCCCGTGGATTCCGTGATCGTCGCCGAGCGAGCGGTCTGTAGCACGAAGTGCTCTGTGGTCACGAAGGTCACGGCGGCGCCTCGTGGTTGCGGTACCGGAGGTGCGTCGTCGCCGACCTGTCTGTGCGGGCCGGTGTCTGTCGCCATGCTCACGCTCCTCAATGCCTCGTCGGGCCAGCGCGGTCTGCGACGAGTGTTCAGTGAGGCCCGATGAATCCTGATGGCCCGGGCACCGTGGTTCGAATCGCTTCCGTCGACCTTCTCGCCAAAATCGCACGATTCGTGGTATGCGCCCTCACTCGTGGTCGAGAGACACAAAGGTCATGTCTGACCGACCGACGATGTATGAGATACGCATCCGCGGTGCGCTGAGCGAGAGACTGCTCGGAGCATTTCCTGGCTTCCGGGCTGAGACGCAAGGTGGCGAGACCGTCCTCACGGGTGCGCTCGCCGATCAGGCGGCGCTCCACGGAGTGCTGTCCGAGATCGAGGCGCTCGGGCTGGAACTCCTTGAGGTCCGACGTCGCGCGGAGGCGGGACGGCCCGACGAATCGGATCTCGGCGACCGCGAGTTGGGGGCGAGTCGGCTATGACGACGTTTGGAGCGGCTCGGCAGGCCCGGTCCAATGAGAAACAGGCGTTGGGAGGCACGACGCATGGCAAGTGACCGATCGCTGATCTCGCGCTACCGCACGCTCTCGGCCGGCGCCCAACCCACCCGGTTGGGGCTGGCTCTGGTGGTCATCGCCGTGGCCCAGGTAATGGTCGTGATCGACACCACCATCGTCACGGTAGCCCTTCCCCATGTCCAGCTAGCCCTCGGCTTCTCCAGCGCCGGCCTCGAGTGGGTCGTCAACCTCTACGCCCTCGTCTTTGCGGGGCTCCTGCTGCTGGGCGGTCGCATCGGGGACATGTTCGGTCGCCGGAGGGTGCTCATCGGCGGGCTGGGGCTGTTCTGCCTGGCGTCGCTGCTCGGGGGGCTCGCACAGTCCCAGCTGTGGCTGCTCGCTGCGCGCGCGGTGCAGGGCGTCGGTGCCGCCATCGTCGCCCCGGCGGTGCTCGCGCTGGTCATCGTGAACTTCCCTGAGGGTGCCCCCCGCAACCGGGCGACCGGGGTCTACG
This sequence comes from Thermoanaerobaculaceae bacterium, assembly GCA_035542075.1. Lineage (GTDB taxonomy): Bacteria > Acidobacteriota > Thermoanaerobaculia > Thermoanaerobaculales > Thermoanaerobaculaceae > RBG-13-68-16. Next base: position 592 of record DATKMD010000168.1, on the reverse strand, counting down.
CTGCCATGGGGGCGCTGGGTGGCTCGATCGGCCTGCTCCTCGGTGGGATCCTCACCACGTATGCGTCGTGGCGCTGGACGCTCTTCGTCAACGTGCCCATCGGCCTGGCGCTGGCACTGGCCGCGCCGCTGGTCCTGGCCGAGACGCCTCGCCAGCGGGTCCGTTTCGACGTGCCCGGCGCGGTGACCGTCACGGCCGGGATCGTCGCTCTGGTCTACGGCGTCTCGGCCGGTGCGCCCAACGGCCCCTACGCCTCGTCGCACTGGGGATCGGCAAACGTGATCGTCGCGCTCGCCGGCTCGGTCGTGCTGCTCGCGGCTTTCGTCCTGATCGAGCGGCGCACGCGAAGTCCGCTGCTGCCCCTGACGCTGTTCTCCGACCGCAACCGGGTGGGCGGCTACCTCACGGCTGCAGTCATCGGCGGCGCGTTCTTCGGGGTGCTCTACTTCCTGACCCTGTACTTTCAGGAGGTCTGGGGCTACTCGGCCGTCCGGTCGGGTCTCGGCTACCTTCCGTGGGTGGTCACCTTCGGGACCTGTTCCTCGCTGCTCGCGGCCAGGCTCCTGCCCAGGGTCGGTCCCCGGCCACTGCT
>DATKMD010000167.1:0-7159 GCA_035542075.1 Thermoanaerobaculaceae bacterium | reverse complement strand
TGTGGCAGGTGCTCGACGGAAGAGGGCGGGGCGTTCTGGCGTGGTCCGAGAAGCGTCCGCTCGCCGCCGGAGAGGCAGTAACCCAGAGCCTCAACATCACCCTTGCGGGCGCGCCCGATCCGGGCATCTACACGCTCCTCTACAGGCTCGAGGACAGCACGCGGGCGGTGGAGGCCCAGCCCCCCTTCGGCCCGGATCGGACCTGGGTCGTGCAGCCGGAGGGAGCCGCGGGCCAGTTCGTGACGGAAAACTGGCCCGAGGATGTCGCGAACGCGCCACAGATCGGCCTCGGGCTCACGGTGGACTCGGAGTACGTCCTCGACGGCAGCTCGATCCCCATCCATCTCTCGTTGCGCAATTTCGGCACCGAGCTGTTCGCGGGCACGGTCAGGCTCTCCACGTGGGCGAGGCAGTTCCCCGACGTGGCGGTGGAGGCGGCCCCGGGCGCGTTCAGCACCTACGACCTCCGCGTGGGACCGGTTCACCTCACGACCGGCCACGACGGTCTTCCAGGTGGAGGCGCCGTCACGGCCGAGCTCTACTCCGCGAGCGGCGACGGGCCCCTCGCGAAGGCGGTGAAGAACCTCCTCAACAACCCGAAGCTTTTCGAGATCTCACTCGAGGCGAGCGACCAGACGGCCGGTGCGGGCGACGAGGTTCACTTCTTCGGCACGATCTCGAACAGATCCCTCGGTGAGTTCAGCATCCGCTACCGGATGACGTTCACCAACTACTACAACACAGCCAGCGTGCACTGTCCGGAGACCAAGACGGACTGGCGGGACCGCGTGCTCGGACCCGACCAGAGCTTCTCGCTCGACGAGCCCTACACGGTGCCGACCGGGTGCAACGGCATCATCAACGCCACGCTGCACCTGTGCGACCCGGGCCAGCTGTGCTGGGTGGACGGGTTCGAGGGCAATGCCACCCACCGCAGCGTCCAGGTGGGCCTACCCAACGCAAACGTCGAGCTTGGCTTCGGGGAGTTCGAGGTGGTGGATGGTCCGGCGTTTCGGTTGCCGGTGAGGGTGCGCAACATCGGCAAGCGCGACGTGGAGCAGGGGCAGCTCCGGCTCTGGACGCATCTTTCCTCCATTGAGGTGGAGAGTGCGACGTTCGACCTGCCGCGCGGGGCCGAGACCACGATCACCGTGGATTTTCCGATACCGCCTCCGAACCCATTCCGCCGGTACTACACGATCGGGGCGGCGTTTCGCGACCGGACCGTGACAGCCTGGAGCTTCCACACGACGCACGACCTCTACTACGGCGGCGGTATCTCCTCCATCGAGGGCTTCAACGCCGACCCGGGAAGCGAGGCCATCACCGGAGGCGTCCAGATCGAGAATCGCTCCAGCGCCACGCGCCATTTCGTTTTGAGCTTCGACCAGCCGGACCTCGATTTTCACGAAACGAGAGAGCTGGATATCGGCTCGTTCCAGAGGGTGACCGTTACGCTGAGCGTCCCTCTTCCCTCACCGAGCACGTACGGGACATGGCCGCTCCGGGTTGCGGCGACCGACGGGGCACTCCTGAACCTGCAGCGAACAATCAACCTGGTCCACTACCGACCGTTCATGGGCTTCGCGGTCCGTTCCGACGCTGCTTCCTGCCGGAGCGGCGAGACCGCCAACCTCACGATCGAGGTGAGCCCGGGGCGGCTCGCGCGACCCCTCGCCGCCACGCTCGAGCTTGCCTGCGACCGGCTGCAGCTGCTCGAGACACGCACGCTGATGCTGACGTCGCTGCAGACGGCGGCCGAATCTTTCACTTTGCAGGTGCCGCCAGACTCGCCCGCCGGCACGATTGCGTATCGCGTCCGCTTGTCAGCCAGCGACGGCACCGTAGTTCAGGGTGAGGGCTCCCTCACCGTTCCGCCCGCCAAATTCGAGGTGCGTTCCCTGCAGGCGCAAGCGGTGACCGCGGGAGACACCATCACGTACGAGGTGCGCAACGTCGGTGGAAGTTCCGCAGGGAGTTTCGCCTTCGAGTGGCAGCTGTGGGGCGAGCGCGGATGGTTGGCAAACAGCGCACGGACAATTCCGGCGCCCCTCGACCAGCAACAGCAGATCACGTTCACGATTCCGGCCGACATCGTCACCGGCTCGTACTGGGCGAGCCTCCAGTACTACAGCGGTGGGGAACGCACCTGGCACACCGAGAAGCTCGAGATCGCAGGCGTCGAGTCGACCCTCGACGTTGGCACCGGGTCCCCGGTGTACGCGTACGGCCAGGTGATTGACGGCTGGGCGAAGGTCACCAACGGGCCCCAGCCGTTTCCGAACGCGAGCCTTACGCTGAAGGTGCTGGCGCCAAAGCTCTGCACAGCCAGGATCGCACCGTGGGGTTTCTTCCAGGGCTCGGGATCCCGCGAGGGTGCCGCGCGGGTCGGCGGGGCGGTGTTCCCACCCGGGTTCCCCCAGCCGTGCTTCGAGCCCATGGCGTCGCTGCCCGCCGGCGTGTCCCCCATCGCTCTGGCCACCGGCGACGTGAACGAGGACGGCACTGACGACGTGGTCGCCGTCTCGCGGGGTACGAGCGGCCTCTCGCTGGGGATCTTCGCAGGACCGAACCTGGCTCAGTCTGGCTCTATACCCCTGCCGGGCGCCGCCTCGGCGGCGGCGGTGTCGGTGGGGGATAGCGACGGCGACGGCCACCTCGAGATCTTCGAGGCGGATCTCGGCGAAGGGTCCCCGTTCGCCGTCCGGGCGCTCGACCGGGCCCTGCGACCGCTCTGGGAGACCAGTGTGCCGATCGCGACGGAACCCGTAGCGGCCTTCCCGGCAGGTGGCCTGGTTCTGGCGGACCTGGAGGGAGATGGCCAGCAGTCCGACCTGCTCGTGTCTTCCGGTCGTGATGTGCTGGCCCTCGACGCGTCGGTCGGAACGGTTCGTTGGCGGATGCTGGAGGTGAATCCGAGCCTGAGCGGTCGAATCGTGACCGGTTTCGCCGCCGCCGACGCCGAGGGCGACGGCCGACCCGAAGTCGCGGTGGGGTTCCGCGTGCCTGGCACTCCGGCCAGCGGCGGAGTGACGCTTCTCGATGCGTCCGGGACGGCCCGGTGGTCGGTGGCCACCACGTACGCCATCGCAGGCAGCCCCGTGATCGGGTCCACCGGACGCATCGCGCTGATCCAGACGCCCGAGGGCTCGGCGACATCGAGCATCCTCACGTTGCTGGATGCCGCAACAGGCAACGCCGTGAGCCAGACCACGACACCCTTCTGGAGCCAGTGGCCGCCTGCCTCGGCTGACACCAACGGAGACGGAGCCTCCGAGTACGCGGTGGTTTCCGGGGATCCTTCGTGCGAGACCTGCGCACCGCGCGTCGTTTCCCTGTTCTCCTCGCAGGGGTCGCTCCTCTGGTCGCTTGAGTTGAGCGGACAGCCAACTGCGGCCCCTGTCCTCGTCGACATGACCGGTGACGGGTTGCCCGACGTCGTCGTGAATTACTTCCGCCAACCGAACCGGAACGACGTGGAGTGCGCGCGTGGAACCGACGGCGCCCGCATTGCGGACTGGTTCTTTGTGCCGGGCGCGAGCCCCAACGCACTTCCTCTCTACGTGCTGGACGTCAACGGCGATTGCCTGCCTGAGATTCTGGGGGGGAGAGACGTATTCAGGGGAAGGTCATGCGCCACACCTCACAGAATCGCGACAACCATGTCGGCACAGGCTCAAGGCGAGGTGGTATGGCGATGGGAGGGGTCAAACAGCCTTGCGGCAGAACAGGTGTGGGACGTTCCTAAGGAACTGTCGACAAACCAGTCGACAGGGTTCTTCTATCTGGTTGGCGACCTCAAGAACTCCCTGGGCCAGCTTGTTGCACACGACGAGTCCACGTTTTCGGTGCAGTGGGGTATCGTGCTGCTGAGCCTCGACCCCTTCCCGCAGGCGTGCCGAGCGGGAGGCGAGCTGCAGGCAAAAGGCACGATCCGCAACACCGGCACGGTTGCCCGCACATTCGACCTCGTCTTCCTGCTGGACAAGGTCGAGTTTGCACGCCGAACGATAACCCTGGCGGCAGGAGAGTCGAAGCCGTTTTCCGAGACGTTCCAATCGGGCGGGACGGGCACGCACACCCTGGCCATCAATGCAATGGCCGGGACCTCCGGGCTCCAGTACGTGACGCAACAGTTCCGGGTCGAGGAGCCGGCGGCGAAGGTCTCGGTGCCGGAGCTCCTGAAGGTCGGGCAGGAGGAATTCGAGCTGAAGGCCGAGGTGGCGAACTCCACTCACCTTCCCCTCGAGCTCGAGGTTGGTCTCGACCTCCCCGACCAGCCCCCGACCGAGCGTCAGCACGTGACACTCGCGGCAGAGAGCAAGGCCACCCTGGTCTTCCCTCGTCAGGTCTCTGCCGACACCACCTTCGTCGTGCGCGTGTCGGGCGACGCCGCTGTCGAGGAGCCGTGCTTTGTTGACTACGACGTGGAGCTCGAACCGATCTACGCCGGTCCGGCAGGGCTACCGGCAGGTGACGCCGTGCTGCACTTCCAGCTTGCAAACGGCGGCGGACATCCGTGGCACGGGGAACTGCTGTGGAGTCTGGCCGGGGCGACGAACGCCTCAGGAAGCGTGGCGTGGGAGGTTGCGGCGGCATCCACGCAGAACCTCGACGTCCCGGTGACCGTGGCGCCCGGAGCCTCGTTGCTGCGACTCGAGGCCGGCGGCATGGTGCGGGAGTTCCCGGTGGCGGCCTCGACCGGCGGCCACGGGTCGCTCTCGGTTGCCGTCCCGTCGCAGGTCATCGAGGGCGAGGTGGCGATCGCTGTGCAAGTTGCCAACCTGCTCCCGACCACGGGCAGCTTCCAGGTGGATCTCGAGATCAGGGACGACGAGACGGGCGACGAGGTCGCGACCGAGCACCTCGTACTCAACCTGGACGGTGACCAGTCGGCCGAGGAGTCTGTCCCGCTGAACCTCGCCGCAGCTCCGTATCTGCTGATCCCCCGGCTCAATGGCATCGTTGTCGGTGAGGGGCCGCAGCGCTTCGAGGTCCTGCCGCGCTACGCAGCGGAGATGACGGCCGCGGTTGGGCCGGCGCAGGGCGACGGCACGCTTCCCCTGGTCGTCACGATGCGCAACAGTGGCGCTCGCGACCTCAGCGGGACGCTGACGATCAACGGCCTGGGCCAGGCGATCGTGACGCCGGACTTCGGCGCTGCAGTGGGAGAGACCACGCAGATCACGCTCCCAATCGAGCCCGACCTCCTGCCCGCCGGCGAGGTCTCAATCGAGGCCATCTTCACCACCGGCACCGGCCAGGTCCTCGCGGAGCACCGCGTGGTCATCCCCGTCCTCCCGGCGGCGCCGGTCCTTGCGTCGGTGCCTCAATCCGTGGGGGCAAACGCGGGCGGGCTCGCGCCGGTCGAGTTCGTGGTGGCGAACGCGGGCACGCAGACCGCCCTCTACGAGCTGTCTCTGTCCGTCAACGGCGGGTCGGTGTTCACAAGCCAGCAGGAGGGTCGGCTGCGCGGCGGACAGCAGGAGCCTGTCCGCTTCGAGGTACCGCTCCCGGGGGACATGCCTTCCAGCCGCCTCGACGCTGTCTACGCGTTGGTCCGCATCGACGAGACGAGCGACGAGGGGTCCACCGTCGCTACCGGCCGTTTCGGCTTGACGGTGCAGGGCGCGCAGGTGCGGGTGACCGCGGTAGTCGACCGGGACAACGTCCAAGCCGGCGGGACCATCGTGCTCACGCTGACGCTCGAAGCGGATCCGCTATCGTCACCGCTTCCCCTGTTCGCGCTCGTCTCGTACCCGCCGTTCGAGGAGCGCCGCGAGTTCGAACTGGGAGGCGGCACGCGGCTCTCCTTCGAGATCCCGATCGAGCAACCCGGCGGAGAGCTCGGATACGGGATCTACTTCCCATCGGGCCGAGCTCTGTACCTGGACGCCCTGACGATCCACCCCGCGGGCGGCCCGGTGGAGATCAGCGCCTTGCAACGCGAGTACAGGCCCGGCGAGCAGGTGCAGCTCGCGGTCACGCTCAATCAGCCGGGCGTCTTTGAGGCGTACGGCTTCGAGCACGACGCTTCGCTCTCCGCCTCGGGCGGCGCCACGTTCCCGATCCCCGACGGCCTGCCGCAGGGACGTTACCCGATCCTCTGGACGTTCTACGGTAGCGGCCCGGACGTGGGCGTCGTCAACGGTGAGTACCCGGTGAAGGTGCGCGGGCCGCTGGTCCGGATCACGCGCCTGAAAGCGGCGAGGCCCGACGATCTCTCGAGCCTCGAGGGATCGGTTCAGGCACTGGTCACGACCGACACGTCCCTCGCCACCACGCTGAGGGCGTGGCTCGCCGGCCCGAGTGGACAGGCGACGTTCATGGGTGAGATGCCGCTCGATCTTCAGCCCGGCGAGTTGCACGAGGGGGGTATCCTCCTCGACCTGAGCGGCGCCGAGGCGGGGGCCCAGAGCTGCGTGGTGGGGGTGTACGGTCAGGACGACACGCTGCTCGCCGAGGCCGCCGCCCAGCTGGACCTCGGCGGCGGGCGGGTCCTCGGAGTTCGCACCGACAAGGCGTTCTGCGCCGGCGCGGGCGATGCGGTCACGGCGCTGGTGGACGCGCAGGGCTCGGGACCGGGTTCGCTGGCGCTCCGACTCGACGGGGTGGTGGCGATCGCCCGGTCAGTCTCCCTTTCGGGCGTTCAGCGCATCGCGGTCCTGGTTCCCGGGCCGAGTGCGGGACGCCACAATCTTGAGGCCGTGCTCGAGGCTGACGGTCGCACATCCAGCGCATTGACCTCGTTCTCCGTCGGCACGAGTCTGCCGGATCTGGCGGTCGACCTCGGCGGTGCTCAGACCGAGTCAGGGCTTGTGAGTATAATCGCGCATATCAGAAACGTCGGCCTCGGAGACGCACCCGGCACCGACCTTGCGCTGTGGGACGGCGAGCCCGATGCAGGTACGCTCGTCACGGTGCTTGCGGTGGATGCCCTTGCGGCGGGGGCTGAAGCGTTCGTGCCGGCCGAGATCACGCTTGCCGAGGGCACGCACACGGTCGCCGGCTGGCTGGACCGGGCCGCTGCCATCGAGGAGTTCGACAGGTCAAACAACGTGGCCCGCTTCGACATCACGGTCGGGCCGGGCGCCCAGCCGCCCTCCACGTATACCGTGCAGGCCGCGTCCAGCTCCTACCGCCTTGGCGATCCGATCGT
>DATKMD010000166.1:0-2917 GCA_035542075.1 Thermoanaerobaculaceae bacterium | reverse complement strand
AGGAGGGCGGTCCACGCCCACCCGTGCCGCGCGATCGCGGCCGAGACGAGTACGAGCGGAGCGCCGCCCTCCTCGGCCGAAACGAGCCAACCGGGCCGGCCGCCGCCGATCCACGGGTTCCAGAGAGCGGCGTGCAACGGCTCCCGTGCGATGCTCGCGAGGCGGGGACCGAGCTCCGTGGCCGCCTCGAACACCTCGTGGGACGGCTCCGGGACCGGACCCGACAGCTCGCGCCACGGTGGCGCGCTCTTCAGGCTGGCCTCCGGCGCCACGCGGTACCCGAGGAAAAGGGCGGGGTAGAGGAGCGTGAGCAGGATCGCGGTCGTGAAGACGAGGCCGGCCCGCGAGCTGCTGCCCTGCATCCCGCCATTGTAGGGCCTCGCATCCTCGCACGGACGGCCGCCGTCCGCGGCCCGGCTCCCGGACGCGCCCTGCTAAGCTGTCGAGGGGTGCCGATGCCTCGGGTGGAGCTGGGACGCCTCGTCCACGGCCGGTCGGGAGACAAGGGCGACGCATCGAACGTCGGGCTCATCGCCCGGAATGCGGAGGTCTACCGCTGGCTCCGCGAGCACCTCACGCCGGAGCGCGTACGCGCGATGCTCCCCGGGATCGCGCTCGGCGAGGTGGAACGGTTCGAGGTCCCGAACATCCTCGCGCTCAACTTCATCCTGCACGGCTCGCTCGGCGGAGGGGGCACGGCCAGCCTCCTGACCGACGCGCAGGGGAAGTCGCACGCGCAGGCGCTGCTCCGCTGCACGGTCGAGGTGCCCGCGGAGCTGCTCGCTCAGCTCTGAGGCGCGCGCGTCTCACGCACGCCGCCTCGCCGGTTGACACGCCCCGACCTCACCGGCATACTCTCCCGGCCTGGAGTGCCCAGGTAGCTCAGTTGGTAGAGCACGTGACTGAAAATCACGGTGTCGACGGTTCAATTCCGCCCCTGGGCACCATGTCGACTGACGACCCCGCCGATGGCGGGGTCTCGTGATTTTCAGTCACGTGTTCTGCGGGGGCGCGGGGGGCATTGCCCCCCGAGTGATGGCGAAGGTGACGACCCGAAGCGGACGGGGTGGCCGCGGCGCGGGCGCTCCGGAGCGGAGGGGAAAATCACGGTGTCGACGGTTCAATTCCGCCCCTGGGCACCATGTCGACTGACGACCCCGCCGATGGCGGGGTCTCGTGATTTTCAGTCACGTGCTTTGTCGGGGCGCGGGGGGCGTTGCCCCCCGAGTGATGGCGAAGGTGACGACCCGAAGCGGAGGGGGCGGCCGCAGCGCGGACGCCCCGGAGCGGAGGGGGAAAATCACTGTGTCGACGGTTCAATTCCGCCCCTGGGCACCATCCCGAACTCCGACGTCGGCGACGCTCACGCTGCTCGATGTGGTCCCGCGCGTAGAATTGAAATCTGAGGACCGCCTGCGAGGACAGTCCGTTCGGGGGTCGGCGTATGAGCGGGAACCGGCACGTCGCCACCAAGCTCCGACTACTCTTGGTGTGCTCGGCGCTCCACCTCGGCGCCCGAGCGACGGCATCTGCTGGGCAGGTGACGCACTCCTGGTGCGAGCCGCCCGAGGCGGTCCGGGCGGAGCTCGACGCGATCGACCGCTGGGGCAGCGACTGCATGCCTTCGGAGGACTGCTGGCCCTCACACATGGACACCGCGAAGAGGCTGCTCGCGGCCTACCCCGACGACCTCTTCGTCAACCGCACGTACCAGGACCTTGTTGAACAGGGCAGTGTCCAACACCGGGAATCGCTGTTGGCACTGCGCGCCGAGTACAAGGCACGCGCCGAGGCTCGACCCCGTGACCCGGTGGCCCAGTACCTCGCCGGACGCATCGCCGACAACGCCGCCGAGGAGCGGAAGTTCTACGAGAAGGCACTGACGCTCGCACCGGATTTCGCGTGGGCCCATCGTGGCCTGGCCAGGGTCGAGGCGCAGAAGGACGAACCCGCGACACGGGACCAGCAGTTCATCAAACACGAGCTCGAGCGGTTCATGACGCTCTGTCCGAACCGGCCGGAGGCTGTCCTGCAGCTCGCCACCGCCGTGGACGATGGCGCGTTCTGGCAGACGCACCGCGCGAGCCTGCGCGCTGCGGTCAAGGCGGAGAACCCGCACGATCAATTCGCCGCCTGGCACGGACTCTGGACGCTCGAGTTTCGGATGACGCCGGTGGGTCAGCACCCCCAGCTCCGGGAGCAGGTGGCCCGGGACATCGAGGGGATCGAGCGCTTGCACCTGAGAGACGACCCGAGCTGGTGGGCCGTCCTCGCGCACGGATTCGAGCTGACCGGGGACACCCAAGGCAAGAAGCAGCTGAACGCTGATCTCCTCCAGACGCACCCCTGCAGCACCCTCGCTGTCCGCTCGACCGAGGAGGCGTTCCGTTCCGATCACGCGATCCCCTCCGATGCCGCACCCAAGGAGGAGAAAGCCCACTACGAGAAGACCTTCTACGACGCCACCGGAAAATGGCTGGCGCGCTGCCCAGACAACTTCGAGTTCTGGCTCAACCGGCTCGGCGCGATCAAAGACCGGCCCGAGCTGCCCAACGAGGTGGTGCGGGCCGACCTCGACCGCATCGTTCAGCTCTGGGAGCGCAACCGGGGTCTCTTTGGGATGGCCGAATCGCCGTACGTCGTCGTGAGCCGCATCTTCCTCGAGCGCAATCTCGAGGTCGAGAGGGTCCCGTCTCTCGTCGAGAAGGAGATCGAGCTCCACCATGAGGAGCAGACGAACTACGAGCGCATCCCGGATGAAGAGGAGCGCGGCCTCTGGCGGATCTACGAGTCGACCCAGTTGGCGCGTCTCAAGGCGCTCGAGGGGCGGGCGGAGCTGGCGCTCGGGCGGCGAGACGCGGCCCGGAAGGACCTCGACACCGCCGCCGCCGGGATCGAGGCGCTGCGAAAGCCACCC